>JABSRX010000040.1 GCA_013214695.1 Rhizobiaceae bacterium
GCCGGATCTGCGCCCGTTTCAGTTTGCGGCCCTTGAAGTTGGGCTGGCTCGCGGTTTTGCCGGTCGGCTGAGTTATACCGGTGAGTCGGGCTTCGAACTCTACATTCCAAGCGATATGGCGATGGCCGCCTGGGAAGCTTTATTGAGTGCCGGAGCGCAACCTGCCGGGCTCTATGCCAGCACGAGCCTCCGCATTGAATCGGGTTTTCGTGCTTTTGGTCATGAACTCACCCCCGGCACAACACCGAAGGAAGCGGGGCTCGACCGGTTTTGTGCCTTTGGTTCCGATTTCGAAGGTGAGGCCGCGCTCAGCGCGCACCAGCCGAAAAGGCGCATCGTGTCATTGCTGTTTGACGACCCGAAAGCCATTCCGATCCATGATGAGCCGATCTATTTTGATGGTCGAGTGGTTGGTCAGATTACATCGTCGGCCTGGAGCTATCGTTTTAACAGATCATTGGCCTTGGCGATGGTTGATGCGCCGCTGGCGCAATTGGCCGAGGCAACCGTTGTTGCCGGCTACGAAGTTGAAATTGCATGCCAACGATTTGCGGCCTCTGCGTCTCTTCAACCTGCCAAAGAGGCCTTTCAATGACCGAGCCCGTGACCACGACCCGCGTGGCGATCATTGGTGGCGGCATCATGGGTGCCGCGGCACAGTTTCAACTTGCCGAAAACGGCTGGACCGACAGTATCTTGTTTGAAAAAGCAGAACTGACCAGTGGTTCGACCTGGCACGCCGCCGGTCAAATTGCCCATGCGGTTGGCAGCCGGATTGCGGGCTGGATCAACAAGACATCGATTGCCACCTACAAGCAGGTTGAAGCCGAAACAGGCCAAAGTATCGGGTGGCACGAAGTGGGCGGGTTCCGCATCGCCACAACCGATGATGAGGTCGACTGGATGAAGTCGATCATGGGCGTTGGACGGCTGCTTGATCTGCCGATGGAACTCGTCGGTCCGGAGGAAGTGCGAAAGGGTAATCCGTTCTACAAGGTCGACAACGTAAAGGCCGCGGTACAGACGTTCCAAGATGGTCACATCGATCCGTCTGGTGTGACGATGGCGCTGGCGGCAGCGAGCCGGGCCCGCGGTGCAAAGATCCAGCGCCACAATCGGGTGCTGGGCGCATCGCGCAGAGGGGACATGTGGCTGCTGCGGACGGAAAAAGGCGATGTGGCGGCGCAACATGTCGTCATCGCCGCCGGGTCCTATGCCAACCAGGTTGGAGAATGGTTTGGTCTGCGCATTCCAAGCGTTTCCTGCCTGCACCACTATCTGGTCACCGACACGGTGGCTGAATTTGCCTGTCGACCGGAATTGCCGGTGATGCGCGACAATTCTTTTGGCGGTTATATTCGACAGGAACAGCAATCCGGTCTGATTGGCATATACGAAGGCCATGTCTGCCCAACGGTTTGGCAGATGCCCGAAGGCGCACCGTGGCAGGCGGAGAACGAACTGTTCGAAGCGGACTACGAGTCGATCGGCGACTTCCTGATGATCGCCTTGGAGAAAATGCCGATCCTAGCGGAACTCGGCATCAAGCGGGTGGTCCGCGGAGCGATCACTCATACACCCGATGGTGGCATGCTGGTGGGACCTTCTGGGGCGCCCAATGTCTGGTTGTCCTGTGGGTCATCGATCGGGCTAGCATGGGGCGGCGGTGCCGGCAAAGTGCTGGCTGACTGGATGGTCCATGGCGAGGCTGAGATCAATACGCGCTCTTTGGATCCGCGCCGCTATGGGGCTTTTGCAACAGACACATACATCGTGGAACGCACCAAGGATGAGTTCATGCGCCGCCACGATACACCTTGTCCGGGCAAGCAGTTTGAAAGCCAACGTCCGGTTCGCAGACACCCCCTCTACGACCGATTGGCGGCAAAGGGTGCGGTTTTCGGCGAAGTGGCCGGTTGGGAGCGCCCACGCTTTTTTGCCGAGACTGGTCACGTGGAGAAGATTGGGTGGGGTCATCAGCCCTGGCATGCCCTTGCGACGGAAGAGGCAAAGGCAACGCGCACCCGGGCTGGAGTCATTGATCTGTGTGCATTTGCTCAGTTTGAAATTACTGGTCGGGATGCTGGAAACCTGTTGGACCGGCTTTCCGCGAACCGCATTCCGCAAAAAGATGGCCGCATCAGCCTCAACCACCTGCTGACGCCAAAGGGTCGGTTTGAGACTGAAATTACGGTCTGGCGCATGGCCGAAGACCGCTATTTCACGGGATCGGCCATTGCCCGCGCCAGCCCGGATTTTGAATGGATCAAGTCCCACATACTTCCCGGCGAAGATGTACAGATGATCAACCGCAGCCAGAATTGGGGCATGCTTGCGCTGTCCGGACCTGTATCGCGGCGGATTCTTGCACAGTTAACGGATGTTGATCTCGGCAATGCAGAATTTCCCTGGTTGTCCGGTCAGGAACTAAGCGTTGCCGGCATTCCATGTTACGCGCTGCGCGTGTCCTTCACAGGCGAATTGGGCTGGGAGCTCCATGCGCCGCTTGAGCATATTGGAGCGCTCTATGACGCCCTGTTCGCAGTTGGCGAAGCCCACGGATTGGTTGATCTTGGTTCCTACGCTTTTAATGGCTTGCGCATGGAAAAGGCTTATCGGGCTTCAGGTGAACTGACGACAGATGTGGGGCCGTTGGATGTCGGTCTGGAGCGCTTTGTGGTTGCCGAAGGGCGCGATTTTGTCGGCAAGCAAGCCCTGTTGGACCGAGAGCCGCAATGGCAACTGCTGTATGCCGAATTGCATTCAGACGACATCGATATCCATGGTGGCGAACCTGTGCTGCACAATGGTCAGGTGGTCGGTCTGACGACATCCGGAGGATTTGGCTACACGATTGGTAAGTCGCTGGGTTGGTTGTTTGTCAGGGCCGGCACGCCCAACGAGGGCTTGGCCGTGCAAATTCTCAATCGGGAAATTCCCGTCACCATTCATCCAGATGCACTGGTTGATCCGCAGAACCAGCGTCCGAGATCCGAGGAGTGAGACATGAAAACCATCAACGGCGGTGAAGCCGTCTATCGCGTTTTGAAAGCCAATGGCATTGAGACCGTGTTTGGCCTGTTGGGCGGGTCGATGCTTGAACTCTATGACGCCATGTATGTTGGCGGTGAGGTGGCCTATGTGGGCGCGCGAGACGAACGCGCGGCGGGTCACATGGCGGATGCCTGGGCGCGGATGACTGGCAAGCCGGGAGTGGTGCTTGGGGCTCAGGCCGGTCCCGGTGTTGTCAATATCGTCACCGCGGTCGCCGAAGCGCAATTGGCCTACTCTCCACTGGTGGTGATAGCGGGCGCCATCACCCGGGCCGATCTGTCCAAAGACACGTTTCAAGAGGTGGATCAGGTGGCGCTGTTTGCGCCGATCAGCAAAAAATCGGTGTTGGTGACGGAGCCGTCACGCTTGGCTCCAATGCTCGAAGACGCGCTGCGATTGGCGAATTCGGGTAGACGCGGTCCGGTGGTTCTGCATGTTCCCCGTGATCTGTTTTCGGCACAGGTGCCCGCCATTGACCCCATCGCGATCAACCATGCCCAGCCTGGCCCGGCCGCACCTCAACAGGTTGCCGCTATGGCCGAGATGATCACCGGTGCCAAACAGCCGGTGATTTTCGCCGGAGCCGGGTTCAAATGGAGCGCCGGCCGCGATGCCCTGGTGGCATTGGCAGAAAAGCTTGAGGTCCCTGTTGTAGCTTCAACCGGTCACGCGGATATCATGCCACATGGGCATAAGTGGTTCGCCGGCCAGGCAGGCCCACGCGGCAATCTTGTCGCGTCGCGGTTGACCAAGGAGGCCGACGTAATGCTCGTGCTTGGCGCGCGTTTGGGCTTCAACTCCACCTTCCATTCCAACGATTATGTCGGGGCCGATACGCGCATCGCGCATGTCGACATTGAGGCGTCTGCCATCGGTCGATATTTCCCAGCTGAAATCGCAGCTCAGGGAGACGCCAGGCAGACCGCTGAAGCCCTGGTGACTGTCGCCAGCCGACCGCAGTGTGATGACTGGCGGCAGGCGTTTCTAGCCGACATGGATGCGCTCAGATCTGAACGGGAAGAAGAAGGTCGCATTGACACGCTGCCCCTGCATCCGCGGCGCGCCCTGGCCGAAATCAGACAGGTCTTGCCGCAAGATGCCATTGTCACGTTGGATACCGGCAATACCTGCCTGCAGGCAGCAGATCGATTGGCGCATTATCAGCCGATGTCTTTGATCACCCCGCTCGATTTTGGGCTCGTCGGTTTCGGTATGGCTGCGGCTATCGGTGCCAAGGCGGCGTTTCCCGAACGGCCGGTTGTCGCGATCATGGGGGATGGCGCAGCCGGGTATACATTGATCGAAATCCAAACCGCCGTGTCACACAATCTGCCGGTCGTCTTTGTCATTCTCGACAACGAGGCTTGGGGGGCGGAAAAGGCCTATCAGCAGGAGTTTTACGGTGGCCGCCTACTAGGCGCGGAAATCACCTCTCCCCGGTTTGATGAATTCTGCCGCTCTTGTGGTGGGGAGGGAATCTGGGTCGATGGTCCTGGAGATGTGGGACCCGCGCTGGAGCGCGCATTGGCCAGCGGCAAAACCACCGTCATTCAGGGGAAAATCGACCCCGGTGCGCTGATGACCTTGCGCAAGGATCTGTTCAAGACGGAAGACTGAAGCCGACGGTGTCCAAGCGCGTGGAATCTATTGCCTCAGCATCAATGCCAGGGCCATGACCGCGATGGCGACCAGCCATGAACTGCCGGCTCGCCACACGATGCTCACCCAGCCATAGGGGAAATATTGGTGCGACAGGAAAACCAGCCGGGCGCAGGCTGACACGCCAATATTGAGTGCAAACAAAATGCCGACATAGGCAAATGGCGGGACTTCGGAAACCGTATGGCCACTCAGGACGGCATTGGTCATCAGCACCCCGATGGCAAAAAATAGGGCGCGCATCACCGCGGTCGAAAAGGGCAATGCCCAGGCGCCCAGGGCTCCGATGGCGATGACCGCAAGGAAGGCGGGCCAGGTGGGTGGCACCCAGCCTGAAAATCCGAGCGCCGCTCCAGCTATGATGCCAATAACGAAGGAAAGCCACAGGGTGGGGAAACCCTCCAGTTTCCAGATGCCTGCCAACAGACCGGCTGCGATAATGCCAAGTAAAACCGGCACGTCGGTCAATACCGCTTCATTGCCCGATAGAAAATCGGCGTAAGCATCCTTGCCGACGCCGAATTCATGTCCCCAGGCCGGTGAAATGAGCGCCAGCGACAGCCCGCCCATTGTCGGCAAGTGACGAAGTTTTGGGAACACGTTCAGCAATTCTGACGGCAACCGGCCCGGTTTGGTCATGCGATCCCGACAAGAAATGCGGCTCCCACAAGAGCGATGACAGCACCGCCGGCGCGCACCGCCCATTTGCCGGCCTCAGAGGCCATCAAAGTGCCGAACAGAATGCCGAAAAGGTGGAGCAGGCCGGTGGCGATGACAAAGCCAATGGCATAGGCAATTGGGTTTGCGGCTTCAGGCAGCTCTGTACCATGGGCGTGGCCGTGAAAGATGGCGAAAAGTCCGACAAGTACGGCCGCGATAACCATCGGTGTCTTCACGAAAAACACAATCAGCAGGCCGAGTACCACACCGGAAAGCGCAATGCCCGCTTCAATGAATGGAACCGGAATTCCGGCAACGCCCAGGGCCGCGCCAAAGGCCATCACCAATGGAAAGACGATGGGCAAAATCCAGATAGCCGGCCGTCCAAGAACCGCCCCCCACAATCCAACTGCAACCATGGCAACGACGTGATCCCATCCAAAGATCGGGTGAGTCAAGCCGCTCACAAAGCCGCCAGTCAAACCTTCGCCGGTGTGTGCGAAAGCTGGTGTGTTGGCGACGGCAAGCAGGGTGATAATCAGAAAAAATGTCCGGATTGCATGACGCATTTTGGGTATCCTGGGTTGGTCAAATGAGCACCTGCCGCAACCTGAGCCAGAGACCTTTGGAAGGCAATAGCGGTGATCCAATTTTGCTGCGAATTTGGAAATGAGAATTGTTCCGGCCGCCTGGTGTGCTTACGGTGACCCCAGGATATGGAAACATGATGCAACCGATTTCGTTCACTGATGGCGCGTGGCTGAATCAACCGGCAAAGGCGGCTGTTGCTGCCGATCGGCTGACGCTGGAAACCGAGGCCGAGACAGATTTCTGGTGTCGGACCCACTATGGGTTCACCCACACCAATGGCCATGCTCTGTTGTTCGACATGCCAGATCGGTTTGTCAGCCAGGTGCGCTTTTCGGGCCGTTTCCAATCGAAGTATGAGCAGGCCGGTTTGCTGCTGTGGGAAAGCGAAAACCGCTGGATCAAGGCTGGCATCGAATACGCGGACGGGCGGCCCAACCTGGCTGTTGTTGTCACCGACGGCCGTTCAGACTGGTCAATGGCACCTGCCGATGAACAGGCAACCGACTGCACCATCAGGATGACGGTGACGGAGTCAGCGGTCATCGTGCACGCACGCCAGCGGCAAAAATGGCAAATCCTGCGGGTCGCTAACTTTGTCAGCCGGGGCGCCCGGATAGGCCCTATGGCCTGTTCACCGCTGAGCGATCAGTTAGAAGTGACATTTTCAGACTTCTGCGTTGGGCCCGCTCCGGATGATCCCCTCTACCTCACCGACTGACAGTAGAAGTTTCCAGAACTCAGCCACGCGACTGCAAACGAGGTGCAAGCAGCAACGCCAGGAGCGCAAGACCTGCGAGCACCAGGAAGGATAACCGCATGCCGGAGAACTGCGCCACGAAACCGATGATCGGTGGGCCGAGCAACATGCCGCCATATCCGAGAATGGCAACACTGGCGATGGCTGGACCAGGCGCCATCTGAGGGTCGCGGGCTGCCCGGGAAAAAACCAGCGGCATGACCACAGCATAGCCAATGCCCATCAAGGCAAACCCCAGCAGAACCAGGCCAACCTCGTTGCCAAAGATGGCCAGCATCAGACCCACAAACGCGGTTGCGGCGCTGCCGCGCGTCACAGCCACCGGGCCAAACCGCTCAACCGCAACGCCGCCAGCCATCCGGGTCGCCACCATCATGGCGCTGAAGACGGCATAACCCAGCGCCGCCGTGGCTTCGCTTGATTGAACAACGGTGACCAGAAACACCGCGCTCCAATCCGCCATTGCGCCCTCGCCCATCGATACGGAGAGGGCGATCAGTCCGACCAACAGCAGCGGTCCGGTCGGCAGCGCAAAGAACTGGCCACCTTCTCCTGCATCGGTTTCAACAACCTCCTGCGGTGAGGATAGCATGACAGCAAAGGCAATGACGGCGCCTGCAACAGCCATGATGGCGAATTGCAGGACTGGATCATAACCCAATCGGGCTGCGAAATATCCGCTCGCTGCACCCAGGCCAGCTCCCAGGCTGAACATGGCATGGAAAATTGACATTGTGCTGCGTCCCAACCGGTTCTCGACCTGTGCCCCCCACCCGTTCATGGCGACATCCATGGCGCCATGAAAGGCACCAAATACGAACAGAAACAGGCCCAGCCAAAGTGGCGATGGTGCCAGCGCCAACAAGACCAGCGCTGGAACATGGCCCGCAGCACACAGAATTGTCAGCTGCTTTGCCCCTAACTTTTCTGAAAGGGCACCAGCAAAGGGAAACGAAACAATGGCACCGCCGGCAAGGGCCAACAGCAGCAATCCCAACAGACCTGGATCGAGTTCAAGCGATTCCTTGAAGGCCGGGACACGCGACGCCCAGGTGCCGAATAGCATGCCGTTCAGCACAAATGCTGCGGTGACACCGCGCCAACCGGAATCAGATATCAAGAGTGATTTGTGTGCCAATGTCGGTTCTGCTCCCCAGTCGAAGTCCAGCGCCTCGCACTTGATTGGTTTCCACTATCGGAATTGATTTGAAGATGCGATGGGATTTGTGGCTTTTGCCGACACGGATTGTTTCAGCCTGCAACAGTCAGAGTTTTGCCAACGGACTGATGTGCTTCCACCGGCCGCCGGTTCAATGAACCTGTTTAGACCCGAGTTCCACAGGTGTTTCGACGGTCACTCGGTTTCGGCCACTTTCCTTGGCGTGGTAGAGTGCAAAATCCGCCCGCTTCAAAGCACTTTCGATTTGCTCTCCGGGCTGGCGCACCGCCACACCGATGGACGTCGACAGGGAAATCTCCGATCCATCCAGCTGCAGCGGATTGGCATAAATTTCAGCCCTGATCCTTTCGGCAACGGCCCGCGCCGTGCTGACCTCCGTTTTGGGCATGTAGATGCCGAATTCTTCGCCTCCGAGCCGGGCGACAATGTCCGATTTCCTGCATTGATTGGAAATCAGTTCCGAGAAATGCTGCAGCGCCTTATCACCGGCGTGATGGCCAAAAGTGTCGTTGATGTTCTTGAAGTGATCGGCGTCGACCATCAAAACAACGGCGGCTTCATCCGCTGAACCTTTGCTGGCGGCATCAAAAAAATAGGATCGGCTTCGGACATTGGTCAATGGATCGTGGTTGAGCAGGTTTGACAACTCGGCGTTCAATTGCTCGATTTTGCGGCTTTGGGAAAAGCCCCAAAACGAGACCAAGGGCGCCACCAGCAACGGTACAATCGTTGCCGGTGCCATGGCTTCGGGATCGTCAAAACCTCCCTGTAAAATACCGGTAATCAGAATGGACATCACCACCGATGCTGCTGTCGTCAAAAAGACAGCCAGATAGACTTTGGATTGTGAATCAAAGCGCATGCCTGACTCCACCACGGTAAATTTTGAAGCACAAGCCCTGAAATTTTGGCAGGCGTTGAGCGAACAGGCGAACATCTGATTGGCAAAAATCAGAGCTATCAATCGTTCTGTAAAATACTCTGGACCGGCTTCCTTTTGCTTTGTTCTACTTGCTGAGCGAGCGTTACTTTCCCTTGCTCATCTTCAAAAAATATCCACAACAGTTTTCAGATTTGGTTTTGTCTGTTACAAATCTTCGGACTCGGGAATTTGTAGTACCCATCGGGTAGGACATTTGCACAGAGCCAGATTGCGCAAGCGTTTCTGCCGCGACTAAAGGGGCGACATGTTGGATCAGCAGAATNTCAAAGTCTGCTGGCCTGCCGACTTAGGGATGGTTAGGGACCACGATGCGCATTAGAACCTTTCTGATTGCTGCATTTCTTACTGCGACGTTGACGCCGGCGGCGATTTTCGGCTGGCTTTCCTATCAAAACAATGCCGCACGTGAATTTGACCAAGTGAGCGAACGCCATCTGCTGCACGCGCAAAATGCCGGCATGGCGCTGGAGCGCTATTACGTCGACTTGGTTGCGACCTTTGTGTCGATTTCAAATTCGCTCATTCTCGGCCAACAGACGCCCAACCTGGTGGAGCTGATGACCAGCATTCACATGTCCTGTGTGATGATTGTCGATCCTGACACTGGAAAAGTCATTGCGCGGACGGATGTCGAGACGGGAGGGTTCTCCGATACCGTCTCTCCCGAAATGCTGGCCATTGCCCGCCAGACATCGACGAGTGAGGCAACCAGGATTTCGACCGTCCAGTCGTCCAAAAAATACGGAAACATCTTGCTCGGCGTGCGCAATTTTGGCGACAAGCTTGCGATCGCGGTGATCAAAACCGACTATTTCGCGGAATTGGCCAACTCAATTCGATTTGGTGAAAGGGGCCATGCGGCCATCGTTGATCAGGCGGGAAACATTCTGGCTCACCCGAATCCGAGTTGGGTGGAAAGCCGCAAGAATATTTCGCAGGTCTCGGCAGTCAGCAGAATGATGCGGGGTGAGACGGGCATTGAGCAGTTTTATTCCCTGGCTCTTGAGCAAGATATGATCGCTGGTCTGACGTCTGTGAGCGGTCCGGGTTGGGGCGTGATGATCCCGCAGCCCATCCAGGAACTTTATGACCGGGCCTATCAGGACACCAAAACTGTCTTTGCCGTGATAACCGTTGGCCTGTTTCTGACATTTGGCTTTGTGTTGCTGATGTTGGATTCCTTAGCCTTTCCCATTGAACGGCTGTTGTCGTCGTTGCGCCGCAATACCGGCCAATTGCCTTTGACAAAAAGCAAGGCCAGTCGCGGGTTCATCCCGCTGCAGGAAATCTCGCAGCTCGGCCGCAGTTATGATTTGATGGTCGACAGGGTATCTGATGCAAATGCCCGGATTACCAGCCTGGCGTTTCATGACCTGGTCACCGGCTTGCCGAACCGAGCCAANCTGCAGGACTACAGCAAACGGGTCATCGACGAGAATCTTGATGGGCCGGAGGGCGCACTGATCATTGTTGATTTGGACAATTTCAAACAGATCAACGATGTCTATGGACATGCAGTTGGCGATCAGTTTCTGCAGATTTGTGCCAATAAGTTGTCATCCGTCGTAGAGCACTTTTGGAAAGCCCGTGTGGCGAAACTGGCGCCATCGGAAAAGCCGATAATCGCCCGGGTGGGCGGCGACGAGTTTTCGATCATCATACCCGGATTGACGCAGACTGAGATGCTGTTTTTGTTACTGGCGCGTCTGCAGAAGGAGTTGCACACTGCGGATCCTGAATTGAGTTATATTGCAAAATGGGGCGCCAGCCTGGGCTGCGCGCGGTTCCCCAACGACGCAGATAATATGGCCGATTTGTCGAAATTAGCAGATCTCGCCATGTACCAGGCCAAGATGGACGGCAAAAACCGCTATAAGATCTACAACAGGGACATTGGCACACAAACAGCGTCTGAGCTGATAGCCGAGGTTGAACAGGCCATCCAACTCGACCAGTTGGTTCTGGAATACCAGCCGAAGATCATGGCACAGGGCGAGAACTGCGTCGGCGTCGAGGCGCTGGTGCGCTGGAAGCACCCGATCCATGGCATGCGGCCGCCCAATGAATGGATCCCGATGATCGCAAATTCATCTGCGATCGAAGACTTGGGAGAGTGGGTTATCGAGAAGGCGATGGATGATCAGTTGAAATGGCGCAGTGAAGGTTTGGATATTCCCATTGCGGTCAATATCGGATCGAAGCACTTTTCCAATCCGAATTTCGTCAATCGGTTGCGCCGGATGGCACGTTTCAAGAACTTTGATCCTGCGAAACTGGAAATTGAAGTGACGGAGGATGCGCTGTTCAACACCCCACAGGATGCGGTTGATGCGATCCAGAAACTGACGGAAGCCGGCTTTAAAGTGACAATTGATGATTTTGGCTCCGGCTATTCCAATTTCACGCGCTTGAGCGAGCTGAATGTGACCGCTCTCAAGATCGACCGCTCTCTGGTCTCCAGCTCCCGTCATAATGAACGTGTGCACTCGATGCTCGACTGTATTGTGGTGATGGCCAAGACGCTGGGATGTCAGACCATTGCCGAAGGCGTGGAAACAAGCGAAGATGTCGGGCGGATGAAGTCTCTGGGGATCGACGCATTCCAGGGCTTTTTCTATTCCGGCAGCATGTCCTCTTCTGCAGTGCCGATCTGGGTTCATCGGCATGTTCAGGGGCGTTCAGAGGCATCTGACGCTGAGAATTTGGAGGCGCATCATGCCGTGGCTTAGAGCGATCCGCCCAGAATTGGTGCATTGCACCTTTTGTCGACTTGTCGACTGCGCGTATTGAGTAAAGAAAGGAAGTTCCGTTGAACAAGATCGAGCCAGAGCCCACCACGCTCACCGATACCATTCAGGGCTACTTCGTCGCCAAGGCGGATCTGGAGAACTTTATCGATTCGCTTTCGGATTTTTCAAATCAGAAAGAACTCGACAAGCTGCGCCGGCTCGAAAGCCAGTTGGAGGCGGCGTTCGAGCAAATCTTGAATCACGACAAGGGTGATCTGACGGCTTCCCTCGACAAGCTGAAATTCCTGATTGACGAAATCAAAGGATCAGGCGACTTCAGCGACCGGTACAAGGGAGCCATTTCTGCTGCCCTCGCCGATATGACGAAGTTTGCGGAAGTCCATGCCGGTCTGCCTGCAAACGACCGGCGCCAACATGCACGCACCAGCGTCAACAAGGTGGCGACTTTCATCTCTGAAAACTCCAAGCGGTGCGCCTGCACTGTTGAGAACATATCCTTTCAGGGGCTTTGCTTGACGGTTGAGGATGAGGGCCTGCTGACCGACACATTCAGGCTGCAGGGCGTTTTTGAAGGCGGTGTAGTGGAAGCCAGGGAAGTTTGGCGTAACGGCCGCACCGTCGGCGCCCGCATCACGGCCTGCCTGCCGGCATAATAGGACCGCACGTGCCCATGGTGTCATGGGAGTCAATTTACAATTTTTTGAAAAATGGAGCGGGCGATGAGATTCGAACTCACGACCCCAACCTTGGCAAGGTTGTGCTCTACCCCTGAGCTACGCCCGCTCGAGCGGCTGAGATTTCCTCAGCGCGGTGTATATGCGCCAACACCTGCCCCATTGCAAGATGTATATTGCCAAAAAAGCACCAATTTCTGCCTTTGGTGAACAAGCATTGATGCAGATACCCGACCGGGCTAAATAAACCGCGATCTTTCGATCAACCTTCAACCAAATCAAGCCTCATCTGGGTGACGTCATGTCCGACCAAATTTCCATCAATCCTGCCGCTCAATTGCCCGCTGCGCCCGTGGGCCGCGATGCTTTGCTGTCCTATCTGGATGCCTGCGGATTTGAAACCAAGACAATCGAACATCCGGCGCTGTTTACCGTCGATGACAGCCAGAAGCTGCGTGGCGAGATAGAAGGTGGTCACACCAAGAACCTGTTCTTGAAGGACAAGAAGGGCAATTATTTTCTTCTGACCGCTCAGGAAGACACGCAGGTCAATCTGAAAACCCTGCACAAACTGCTGGGTGGCTCCAGTCGCTTCTCCTTTGGCAGCGCCGAAAAGATGGAAGAAATGCTGGGTGTAACCCCCGGCGCGGTGACAGCCCTTGGCATCATCAATGACCGTGAATGCGCGCTCACTTTCGCTATTGACCACCGGTTGATGGAACACGAAAAAATCAACTGCCACCCGTTGGTCAACACCGCCACCACAACCCTTTCGTGCAAAGACCTGCTGAGCTTTGCAAAGGCCTGTGGTCATGAGNCGATGATTGTTGATCTCGCCACCGAGGTTTAGCAGGATCACGGAAGTATTGCTGCTTTGCGATGGAGCAAATCCAAGGTTGCAATTTTGCTGCGCCGCACCGACATAAAGACCAGATAAATAGGATGTTCAGGACATAACATCATGAGTGATAACTATAACCCCTATGCCGGCTCTGCCTCTGGCGGCTACAGCACAAATGCCAGCCTGCAAGGCAATGTTTCCATGCCTTCGGCCCGGCCTTCGATGAGCCCGGATGCCGTGCCGGATTTCGCACCGGAACCGGCGGCGCCCAGCGGTGGCCTGATTGGCGGCGGTGAGGAATCGGTGAAAGACGTTACCACGGCAACTTTCATGCAGGACGTCATTGAAGCTTCCAAACAGAATCCTGTTGTGGTGGATTTTTGGGCGCCCTGGTGCGGGCCCTGCAAAACGTTGGGTCCGATCATTGAAAAAGTCGCCCGTCAAACCAAAGGCGTGACCCTGTGCAAGATGGATGTCGAACAATACCCCGAAGTCTCCGGACAAATGGGTATTCAATCGATCCCGGCCGTGGTCGCCTTCATCGATGGCCGTCCTGCCGATGCCTTTATGGGTGCCAAGCCCGAAGGAGAAGTGCGGCGCTTTTTTGAGAAGATCGCCGCCAGTGTGAAGCCGGACGCTGCACAGCAGGACGTTGAAGCTGCCATGCAAATGGCTGCCGATGCGGTCGCCGAGGGAGATCATGGCCAGGCGGCTGAGATTTATGGCGCCATTCTGGCCCGTGAACCTGGCAATATCGATGCCTTTGCAGGACTGGGTCAGTGCTACATCGCTGTTGGCGAAGTCGACATGGCGCAGATGCTGATCGACAAGATCCCGGAAGAGCACCGCAACCGTGGACCCTTGGTGGCGTTGGTCAAGGCCATTGAGCTGGCCCACCAAGCCTCAGGCCTGGGGGAATTGGGCGAATTGGCCGCTAAAGTGGAAGCCAATCCGGCTGATCATCAGGCGCGGTTGGACTATGCTCTGGCGCTGAACAGCGAAGGCGAACGCGAGGCTGCGACAGAACAGCTCATTGCGATTGTGCGGGCGGACCGTAAGTGGAATGACGATGGTGCACGCACCCAATTGCTGGAGTTCTTTGAAGCCTGGGGCAATACCGACCCTGCTACGATCTCTGGACGCCGGGCGCTATCGTCAATTTTGTTTTCATAGGGGAACCGGATTGCCGCAATTGTTGCTGCAATGCGTTCTTTGATCAGCGGAATGATGGGCGAATGCCTCAAGCCGCGATTGCGTCCCCTGAAGGTTAGGAGTTCGGACCATGAAGGCCGGAAACAGCGTCTATTCAAATCTGTCGGATCTTCCAAACGCAATTCCCTTGTTCCCCCTGTCGGGTGCATTGTTGCTGCCGGCTGCAAACATGCCGTTGAACATTTTTGAACCGCGTTATTTGGCGATGATCGAAGATGCCATGGATTCGCATCGGATGATCGGCATGATCCAGCCAAAATTCGATGCCAGCGATGACAGCGAAAACCCGCCGCTGTGTGATGTGGGATGCATGGGACGGATAACCGCGTTTCAGGAAACCGGTGATGGCCGCATCATTGTCAATCTGGCGGGC
>JABSRX010000041.1 GCA_013214695.1 Rhizobiaceae bacterium
CGCATTGCCGAAGAGAAGGCCGAAATCGTCGACACATTCTACGAGCGCTATCGCCAAAGGGTGGAACAGGCACCCAAGGGCCATGCCATGGATTATGTGCACATTTATCTGGTCTGCGAAAAGGTCGGTTAGCCGGAGCCTCAGGCCTCGAAGGCGGGCCCCGTCGGGCCGGGCCGGTCGCGCCAGACAGCGCCGGTTGGAAAACGATGGCGTTCGATGAACCCCTCGTCCATTTCCAAGCCCCAGCCCGGCGATTGTGGCGTGACGTAGTGTCCGTCCCGGATCTGAAGCGGGGTTTGGAAAACGCCTTCCTGAAGAAAGTCGATATACTCCACGATGCGGTTGTCCCGTGTCGCGGCCACAGCCACCTGGTCCCAAATCGCGTAATGGCGGATCATGTTGCACAGGCCGATGCCGCCGCCATGCGGGCAGACCGGCACCTTGAATTTCGCCGCCATCAAAATGACCGCCATGACATCATTGACCCCCGCCAGTCGTGTCGCATCGATCTGACAATGGGTCAGAGCGCCACTAGCCAGCATCTGCTTGAAGATCACCGGCGAAGGTATCTGCTCACCAGCGGCGACGCCTATGCCCAGTGGTTCCATTTCTGAGGCGATCCGGACAAATCCCTGAACATCGTCACGGGCCGTCGGCTCCTCAATCCAAAACGGCCTAAACTCGGACAACGCCGACATCCATTCAATGGCTTCATCGACGCCCCAGATCTGGTTGGCATCCGTCATCAGGTGACCATCATCGCCAATGATATCACGCAACAGCGCCAAACGCCGTCGGTCGTCTTCAAGGTCGCTTCCCACCTTGGCCTTGAAGTGCCGCAGCCCGGTTGCCATCAATCCATTTACGCCGGCCCGAACCTGATCATCGCTGAGCCCCAGCCAGCCGGATGTGGAATAGGCCAGCGGACCTTTTTGCACCATCTGATCACGCCGTTGCCCCAAATCCTGTTGGCCGCGCTCCAAAATCCCGCGGGCCTCTTCAGGGGTCAGGGCGTCGCGCAGATAACGCCAGTCAATCGATGCCAGGATCGTTTCGATCGGCAGGTCCGTCAGCAAGGCCCAAAGCGGCTTGCCTTCGCTCTTCGCCCACAGGTCCCACAGGCCGTTTACCAGTCCGCCGACAACCATCCGGTAAACCCCGTCTGCCAGCCAGCGCAATTGATGATGTTCCATCAGACGCTGGTGGAAGTGCCCGGGTTGGTGAATGAACTCATCAAGCTCCCTGCCAACCAGCAGAACCGACAAGTCCTTCAGGCCATAGACAAGCCAGTCCGTTCCGGCGCCGATGCTGAAAACCACGCTCCACCCGACATGTTCGGAATTGGATTTGATGCGCACGATGGCCGCGGAATAATCCGGCTTGCGGTGAAACGGATCAGACCCGAGCAGGCTGTCGGAGGTCGGAACCCGAACATCATCCACCTGAACTTCCGTAATGCGAATGCCGGAATGTGCCATAAAGTGCTCCCGCAAGGTCGTATGCAACCATCTTGAGGCAATCTTGCCCCCAAGGCGAGCCTCACGGGCGCAGTATCCCCGCGTTTGCATGCCCCGGTGCTGACCGCCTATAATCAGTAAAACGGGGGCTCTGGGACAACATCGACATGAATATTATCCTTGTGCATGGCGGTTGGCACGGTGGCTGGACGTGGGATGGCGTGGCCGCTCAGTTGCGCGCCTTGGGGCATCAGGTCTATGCGCCCAGCCTCACCGGGCTGGCCGAACGCGCCCACCTAATCGACGCGGTTGAAGGCCCGGACACCCATGTCGCCGACATCACTCAATTGATTTCGTTCCACAACCTCCAGGACGTTGTTCTGGTCGGTCATTCCTATGGCGGCATGATCGTCACCGGGGCGGCGTCGCATCTTTCCGAACGGATCAAAGCTTTGGTGTATCTCGACGCCTTTGTCCCCACCAAAAGCGGCATGCCGGCCAATCAGATGGCCACCCCGGAGCGGGCTGCGGAAATTAGGGCGTCAATCCGCCCGGACGGCACCATTGCCCCCAATGGTTTCGAACGCTGGGCAGCCGATCCGGAAGCCATCGCAATGCTCAAGCAGAAATGCACCCCCCACCCGGCTGCCTGCTTCGGCAAAGGTGTAACCCTGACCGGCCGCGAGAAGGACGTGGCCCACAAGTCATACATTCTGTGCGAAAAGCACCAGCCGCCACCGTTCTGGCAGTTCTACGAGAAATACGTGAACGACCCGGCCTGGAGCACGACCAAATTGCCGTGCCTGCACGATGCGATGATCGAAATGCCGGATCGCGTCGTCGAACTGATCGACGCGGCGGTGGCGGCGGCGAAAAAGGCCAGTTCCTGAGACCAAGCACCACGCTGCCTGCTAGGCCGTGCCCACGGGCTCCTGGTGAGGCAGCATGTCATCAGGACGGCTGGCAATATATCCTTCCAGCCGAGTCCGGACCTCTGACGCGGCCTCATCCTCGAAAATGTTGGTCAATTCGTACGGATCGTGTTCGAGATCATACAATTCCCCCGCACCTGAATTGAGATCCATTGTCAGCTTGTGGGTTTGGGTGCGCACCGTTCGCAGTTCCAGACCGACCCCAACGCGCCCCGGCAACAATCCCCACTCATTGCGCGCAAAGTCTCGTGTTGCATCCCCCTCAATCAAGGGGCGCAGGCTCGAGCCATGCTGTTTCAGCAAGGGTTCGGCTTCGCCGTAATCGCAGAAGGTGGAGGCCAGATCGAGGGTCGACACCGGATCATTGACCACTTTGCCGGCTGGGACGCCGGGGCCTTTGACAATCATCGGAACCCGCAACAGGCCTTCAAAATGCATCGGCCCTTTCAGGATCAGGCCATGATCCCCCAACCAGTCCCCATGGTCAGAGATGTAGACAACGATCGTATTTTCATCGAGGCCAAGCTCCTGCAGCTTGTTCATCATCCGGCCAATCTGGTGGTCGATGAAAGACACTTGTCCATAAGTATTGGCGATGATCTCGCGCAATTGTTCGTCGGTCTGTGGCGCAATGCGCGAATAGGCTTTGCGTATGTCAGCAAATTTCGGATCCGCAGGCTCCCCCTCCATCGCCGCCTCATGCCACCAGGGGCGGCCTTCATAGTTGCGCGTTCGGTGTTCCGGCAGGTCAACATCATCGGGATGATGCAAGCGCGACCAGGGCTCCGGACAATCGAATGGATGATGCGGGTCCGGGAAACTGACCCAGGTGCAGAACGGTCGTTCTGCGTCCCGTCCATGCTGCACCCAGTCAATGAACCGGTCCGCTGTCCAGGGCGTGTTGTGCCAGGCCACCGGCAATCTGGAATGCCAGGTCTGGGCAGCCCCTTTGGTGTCGCCCGCATTGTCCCACATCAGTTTGGTCTTCTCATCCCCCTGACCGTCCATGTGATAAAAGCGCTCATAATGCTGACCCATTGGCGGCTTTTCCGGCGCCCACCAATTGTGCCCGATCAGCATCATCTCGATATGTTCAAACCCCATATAGGGGCCGTTCCAGGTGTCCGGATAGCTGGCCGAGGATTCCAGACACTCGGGCGTGCCGGTTGGCTCATAGATGTTGTAGGTCGAAAAATGCGCCTTGCCGAAATAGAACGTCTGATAGCCGGCCCGCGCCATCGAGCCGGCAAATCCTTTTTCACCGATCTCCGGGCGCAGGTCGATGCCATTGTCGTGCACCCCGTGGGTCCGGCACAGCAGCCCGGTCAGGATTGAGGCGCGCGCCGGCTGGCAGACGACCGAAGGCGTGATGCAGGCGTTGAAATGCGTGCCCTGGGCGGCCAATTGATCAAGGTGTGGCGTCTTGATCTTTCTGCCCATGAATCCCATGCAATCTGCGCGGTGCTGGTCGGACGAAATCAGCAATATATTGGGACGGGTCATCGGTCGCCTTTCGGTTTTCGGGCTGAGAAAAAGATGGTGGCGAAGGCCAGGATCATGAAGAGTGCCGCAATCGGATGCGTGAACAGGAAGAAGGGATCATTGCCCGTCGCCGAATAGGCCTGGCGCGCGCTCTCTTCCAAACGTCCGCCAAGAATGAAGGCGATGACGAACGGCAGCGGCGACATGTCGATGATCCGCATGAAATAGCCGAGCACCCCAAAACCAAGAGCGAACCAGATTGCCTCAATGCGGGTCTCCTGCACATAGATTGCGGTCAGCGTCAGCAACAGGACCGACGGCAGCAGGACATGTTTGGGGATGCGGACCATGACCCCCATCCAGCGCATGAGCAGCGACGAGTTCGGTGTTCACACTGTCGGTTGAAAACTTGAAGACCGAAGGACCGGGATTGAAACCGCCAATCGATTCAGCCGCCAGGATCAGGAAAACCGCCGCAGCATTGCCGGGAATACCAAGTGAAAGCACCGGAATGAGATTGGCGCCCGACACCGAAGAGTTGGCGGCTTCGGTCGAGGCAATACCCTCCATGGCGCCCTTGCCAAAGGGTGTTTTGTCCTTGTCGGGGCCCTTTTCATGCCGCGCCTTGCCCAATGTGTAACCAATGGTGGCGGCGAGTGTCGAGCCCACCCCGGGCAGTGCGCCGATCATCGTGCCTATGACTGCGGAACGGGCAATATAGGGGGACAGTCGGCGCACATCCGCCCAATGCAGGCGCTGATCGCCAACCTGTTCGAGCGGCTCGACTGTGCCCTTGCTGCGCCGCTCGCGCCAGATATCATCCATGCCCTTGAACACCGCACCGATGATCAAAACGCCCAGCACCGAGGTGGCGATCGGAAATCGGCGCGCCAGTTCCTGGCTGCCCATGGAAAGGCGTGGATAAAAATCTTCGCCTGTGCCCACATAAACCGCCAGCAGGCCGAGCCCTGTCGAGATCAGCCCTTTGGCCGGCGAGCCGCCAATAACTGCGGCGATGAACGACAGCGACAGGATCAACAGCGCCGTCTTTTCCGGCAGATCCAGATAGGCTTCGACCAGGATCGCCAGAAAGGGTGCGCAGATGAACAAAACCAAATCCGAAAACGTATCCCCCGTGACCGAGGACAGATGCGCCACCCGCAACGCCTTCTTGGCCTTGCCGCGCTGGGTCATTGGATAGCCATCGAGTGTCGTCATATAGGCATCGGGGGTGCCCGGCGTGTTGAACAGGATGGCCGGCACTGCACCACCAACCGTGGCCCCCTTCATGATGCCGATCAGGAAGCCCATCACTGGTAAAAGCGCGTCTGGATGATAGCCAAACACCGAAATCAAAATCGGCAGCGAAATCGCCATCGCCACCGGGCCCGCCATGCCGGGCGTGGCACCCACCATGATTCCCAGCAGGAACCCGAAGAAGATCATCCCAACCGTAATCGGAATGGGGATGCCGAGAATTGAAAACAGTTCGGGGCCCTGGAAAACCGCCAGAACGCCCATCCAGATATAATCGAAGACGCCCATTATACGTCTCCGTTGGGCGGCAGCAGCAGGTCTTCGAAGGGCACATCATAGATGATGATCAGCGCCACCACGACGCCGATGGCAATCACGACACTGCGCAAGGTCAACCGCCCTTCCGACTGACTGATCAGTCCGGCAACGATAAAGATACCGCCCAGGAAATAGCCGACATATTTCCACGGCGCGGTGTCGCGCAGCAGCCGGTATTCGGTGTCGCCCGAAAATAGCGACACGGCCAGCGGTCCCGCATAGAGCATGATCAGGAAACCGATAACCAGGATGGCAATCTGAATGCCAACAAAGGCGACATTGGTCAATTTCACACTGGGCTGATCTGGCGCCTTGCGCTCAAACAGGACAAGAACGAGACCACCCAGACCAATGAAAAACGCCGCGACCGTCGGCGCCAGCGCATCGCCAATCATGATGCGCCGACGGACCTTTTCGACCAGGCCTGTTTCCACATCCAGCGGCACCCATATGAAGGCGACCAAAGCCGCAAAGGCCAAGAACACCAGGCCGGTTATGAGATTGCTGCGGGAATGAGAAGACATCGCCGGTTCGCCGATCCGTGCATTGGTGCGCCCGGCACAAGCGGCCGGACGCAACCATTTTGAAAGGCGTTATTGTGCGGAAGCTTCCAGCAAGCCACCTGCACTGTTGTAGGCGTCCTGGATAAACGCATCCAGCTCTGCACCGGAACGCAGGTCGACACCACCGAAGGCTTTGTTGATGAAGCCACCGGCTTTCGAACCATCGGCGTTCAACACTTCAGCAATAGCCGCTGCGATCGCGTCGCGCGCAGCTGGATCCATGCCGCCTGGACCGGCGATCATGAACATGGTGTCATTTGGAAACTTCACACCGAATTCGCTCAGGTTCGGGGCGTCCGGTGTGCCTGCCAACGGACCGCTTTTGGCGGAGGCCAGTTCGACCATATCACCCGCTTTCACAGCCTTGGCCTGGATGCCGGCACCAAAGCCGATGTCCATATCGCCAGCGTTCAGACCGTTCATCACAGCCTTACCACCGCGCACGGAAATGATGTTGAACTCAACACCGTTTTCCTTGCCGATGACATAAGCCAGGTCGGCCAGCGAAGGCGACATGGTGCCGAAGCGGATCTTCTCGCCGCCCTTTGCAGCAGCAATCACGTCAGACAAAGTCTTGTAGCCTTTCGACGCCAAGGCAACGACGGCCATCTGGCTGCCAGCAGTGGTGGTAATACCTGTTGCAATGCTGGGGTCGCCAGCATTGGCAGCCGCCAGGTTATAACCCAGTGTTTCGGTGACGATCATGGCGATTGCCGTGCCGTCTTTTGCTTCGCCCTGCAGGGCTTTGACGGCGTTGAGACCGCCCTTGCCTGTCACCTGCTCGGGAATGATTTTCCAACCCTTGGCAGCTTCAAGTTCTTCCGCAATCATCCGCGCCTGGGTATCAGCGCCACCACCAGCAGCAAAAGCAATCATCAATTTGATTGGGCCTGGCGGCGTCCAATCTGCAGCCATTGCGCTGGTTGCCATCGCAGCCATGCCCAATGCAGCGAATGTGTTCCTGAGAATCCGTTTCATGGGTCCATTCCTCCCTGAATTTTGACCTGCTTAATTACGCCAGATGAAAGTTGATCGGTCAACAAAAAAAGTTGACCGATCAACTTCATACTGACAGTCTATGCGGCAGGAGAAAGGGAGGAGAAACGTGGCGGCTCATAAGGCAACCTATCCGTCGGTCGAGGCACTGCCCAAGCTGATGACATTTCGCTTGTCCAGACTGCAGGCTCGCGCCAATGCGCANGCGGCCCGATTGCTGAGAAAGAACTCAGGCATTTCGCTCTCCGAGTGGCGCATATTTGTNGTGATCGAGACCAACGGCAAGATCACACCGACCGAGATTGTCAGGCTCACCAGTTTCGACAAAAGCCTGATCAGTCGCACCATCAAGGGCTTACAGCAAAGAGGGCTGATCTGCGCCGATACCAGCGAGGGCGATGGTCGCTCGTTTGAGATCGACTTCACCCCAGCGGGGCTGGCGCTGTTTGAAAGGTCCAAACCTGTGATGCGCCAGCGTCAACAGATGTTCCGGGATGCCCTGACAGAAGAAGAGTTGGAAGTTCTGTTCCGGGCCTTTGACAAGCTCGATGACGCGATCGACGAAATGGAGAAGAAACTTTGACATCGAATTTTCTCGTCATCATGTCCGACGAGCATCAGGCCCGGGCCATGGGATGCGCCGGGCATCCCTTCGTCAAAACCCCCAATCTCGACAAACTGGCGGCCCGCGGCATGCGGTTTACCGACGCCTACACGCCCAGCCCCATCTGCGTGCCGGCTCGGGCATCGTTTGCCACCGGCCACTACGCCCATCAAAACCGGCTCTGGGACAATGCCATGCCCTACACGGGACAACCGGAAGGTTGGGGCCATGCCCTGCAAAAGGACGGTGTTCCTGTCGAAAGCATCGGCAAGCTGCATTACCGCGACGCATCGGACCCGGCCGGCTTCGATGTCGAGCACATCCCCATGCAGGTCGTGAACGGCGTCGGCATGGTCTGGGCCTCGATCCGCCGCGAAGACGAGCGCATCAAGCCACCGGGCGGTGGCCGCATGCTGGGCGACTACATCGGACCGGGCACATCGAAATACACCGACTATGATGCTGCGGTAACGGCGCGCACCAAGGACTGGCTTGCTGAAAAGGGCGCGTCGGACGATCAGCGCCCCTGGTGTCTCTACGTTGGTCTAGTTGCACCGCATTTTCCGCTGGTCGTGCCGCAGGAGTTTTACGATCTCTACCCGCACGATGAACTGCCAGAAGTAAAGCTGCACCCGAATTCCGGCTATCAGCGCCATCCGTGGGTTGAAAAGCAAAACGCTGCGATGGACAGCGAGGGAAAGTTCAAGAACCCCGCAGAACGCCTCTCCGCCATGGCCGCCTATTACGGGCTGTGCAGTTGGATGGACGACAATCTCGGTCAGATTCTAACGGCACTTGAAGACGCCGGCATGGCCGACAACACGATCATCGTTTACACGTCAGACCATGGCGACAATGTTGGCGCGCGCGGTCTTTGGGGCAAGTCGAACTTCTATCAGGAAAGTGTCCACATTCCGATGATCATGGCGGGACCCAAAGTGGAGCACGGGACGTGCGACACGCCCGTCAGTCTGCTCGATCTATCCAAGACCATTGCCAATCACTTTGGCACCGACATCCAGGGCGCTGACGGCATCCGCTCGCTGAAGGATATCGCGGCCTCCCCCGCCGACCTGGAGCGGGTGGTGTTCAGTGAATACCATGCCGCCGGTGCAGTCTCAGGTGGCTTCATGCTGCGCAAGGGCAAGTGGAAATACAACCACTATGTCGGCTTCCCGCCCGAACTGTTCGATCTGGAAAAAGATCCGGAGGAATTGAACGATCTGGCCGGAGANGCGGAATACGCAGAAATTGTCGCGCAGATGCATGCGGCGCTTTTGGAAATCTGTGACCCCGACGTCGTGGATGCCCAGGCGATGCAGGACCAGGCAGCCCTGATCGAGTTTCATGGCGGTCGCGAGGCAGCGCTGAAATTAGGCGCGCCGGGGGCAACACCACCGCCCAAAACGTGAGCCACAGTCTCACACCGATCGTGCCTCGCCAACGGGTGATCTCCCGCTGGCGCGCATAGTGTCGCACGCGCGCAATCGCCGTTCTCCTGTGCCCCATCCTGCGCTACCTAAGACTGAGAAAAAAATCGATTTTTTGCATTTAGTGAAAAATCGGCTGGTCCAAACAAGCGACAGGAAAACCACTATGCGTATTTTGGCAGGCATCGTACTCGCCGCATCATTGACCACATCGGCAGCCGCTGAACTCAAAGTTAAGTTTCTGGAAGGCGCCCCCAAGGATCGCTTCGTGATCACCAATACCGGATCCTGCGACCTTGCCGCCGCACAGATGTTGATCGACCTGAGCGGATCGCCCTACGGCTTGATCTTTGATGTCAGCGGCCAGGGTGCCGGGGTTGAAGTGTTTCAGCCTCTCGAATTCACCGACGGCAGCCAGATGCTGAACCGGGTGCCTCGGGTGAAGGACGGCGACAACCAAATCCTGCTCGACCTGAAAGGCCTGCAGGCGGGCGAAAAAGTTGCGTTCACCATCGACATTGACGACACCGCCGACAGCCGCGAAATCACGGTATCCAACAGCGAATTTCTGGGAGCGGCCGTCGAACTGCGAACCGGTGCGACCGTGGCCCGATCCGCTTTTGATGCCAAGGCCTCGGCATTTCTCAAAGAACCAAACTGCTCCTAATTTGCTAGTGGATGCATCAACAGCACCCTCCCCTGAAAATTGATCCCGCCGATCTTGCTTGTCCCCCGCTTTGGACTAAGAGTGCCAGCAACGGACGAAGGTGATCATGAAAACAATCGGCATTCTGGGCGGCATGTCTGCCGCCTCCACGCAACTTTACTACGCAGAACTGTGCAGGCTGACACGCGAAAAACTGGGTGGCCTGCACTCCCCGCAACTGCTGATCAGATCCCTCGACTTCGCCGAAATCGAAGCGCTTCAGGTAAAGGGACAATGGGCAGAGGCCGGCGAAATTCTCAACCGTGAAGCAAAAGCTCTCGAGAAAGGTGGCGCTGATCTTCTGATCCTGGCCACCAACACCATGCACAAGCTGGCCGATCAGATGATGACCGGTGTTGAAATTCCCTTGCTGCATATTGCAGACGCCACGGCCAAGGCCATCACATCGGTCGGGCTGCACAATCCCGGTCTGATGGCGACGGCCTTCACCATGGAACAGAGCTTTTATACGGACCGCCTGGTTCAAGCCGGCCTCGCGCCCGTGCTGCCCAATGACGCCGACCGCGCCGAAACACACCGCATCATCTACGAAGAGCTCTGCAAGGATATCGTAACCGACGACAGCCGAACTGCCTATGTTGCGATTACCAATCGGGTCAAGGATGCCGGGGCTGACTGCCTTATTCTGGGCTGCACGGAAGTCGGCATGCTGCTCGACCAGGGCAATGTGGATATGCCCGTTTTCGACACCACCCTCATCCATTGCGCCGCTGCCCTGGATATGGCCCTCGAATAGCGCGAACTGCCGCGACCTCAGTCGTCAGCCAATTGTTAGCTCAAAAACAACGACTTGCCCTAGGCACCAATATGAGTCAGCATTGCCCCCAGTAGGCAAACTTTGGGAGGAGTATCAATGCTGAAGAGAATGATCATCGGAACGGCCGCAACCGTGGGCCTGTCCTTCAGTGTAAACGCACAAACTCTGCTCACCGCAGAAACAGCAGCACCAACCGGTGTGCCAGGAACGACCGTGATCTCACTGTCGGAAGCGGCATCGAAGGCCGGCGTTGCAGACATGCAGGTGACCACCGGTCAAACCCTGACGAACTCGGTTCAAAACGTCGCCGAAGGCAAGACAGATGTGGCCGCTGCGCCATTCGTTCTGCCGTTCCTCATGGCACGCGGTGTTGGCCCTTACGCCAATCTCGGCAAGGAAAAGGGCGCTGAGCTGACCGGCAACCTGCGGGTGCTCTATACCTACCGCCTGGCGGTCCAGGCCCTGTTTGCCTATGACAGCAAGAATTTCGGCGGTTGGGACTCGGTTGAAGGGTCGACCCTGTTCAACGGCCCGCCGCGTGGTGCCGCTTTGACCAACGCCCGCAACCTGACCCGTCTGATCACCGGCCTTGAAGAAGGCAAGGGATACACAGGCCTCCAGGTGAACTGGGGCCAGGCGGTCAAAACAATGCAGGACGGTTCATCCGATGCCATGGTTCTGCCGATCAGTTTCCCGGACGGGCGTATGATCCAGGCTGTTTCCTCTGGTGCGATGACACTCTGGTCTGCGCCGAAAGACGTTTTCGAAAGCGCTGCGTTCCAGAAAATCGGCAACGTGCCCGGCACAGTTACCGTCACCATGCCGCTTTCAGAAGCGGTTGTTGCAGATGGCGTTACCGTGGTCACCGAGGACGACAAGTTCCGCGGTCCAGGTACCGTTGGTGGTGAGGTCGTGCACAAGGACATGGACTTCGAACTGGCGAAAGGTCTGACCAAGGCCTTCCTCGACAATCTCGACAGCATCTACAAGCAGAAGGCGCCATTCATGGGCAACACCTGGTTGGGTGAGGTCGATATTGCCGTCACGGATATGTGCAATGGCAACCCGCTGAAGTACCACCCGGGTGCTGTCGCGGCCTGGGAAGAAGCCGGATACACGATTCCGGATTGCGCCAAGTAATTGCCGTTTTCGAATAAGAGTCGGGCGGAGCCATCCGCCCGACCACCTCTCCCCCAAGGGTTCTGATCCATGTCTGATGCGCCAGATCAGGCGTCGCAACAAAGCGACTTTAGCCTGAAACTTCTCTATGTCCTGACCGTCTCGATGGTCGTCATAGGCATGTTCAATGCAACGCCAGGCATTCCCGGCTATGACGAACTGGCCGCCAGCATTGTTGGCGTCGAGGGGGCACAATTTCGCAAGTTCCCATTCGAGTGGTTCTACCCCGCCTTCTTCGCGCTGATGATGCTGATCGTCGCGCTGAAGCATTCCATGTGGCGTGACTGGAAGGACCACTCCCCGACAAAACGAAAATTTGGGTTGGTCCTGGACATTGCGCTGGTCACCATGGCGCTGATCATATCGGCCACCTATCTGACCGAAATCGAAGCCGTATGCGTGGTCGACCGGATCACCGGTGAGCGGGCTCTGCTGATTGCAGAAAGCCTCAAGGCCGAAGTCGAGATGGCCGAAATGCTCGGATTGCCGGCCCCGACCACGGTCGACGATCCGCAATGCGTCAACAATACCGGCGGCTGGCTGGTGCTGATTGTCGGCGTCGCGGTGGTCATCTTCCTGTCCTACAACGTCAAGGTCTGGGGCCTGCCGCTGGTTCTGGTGGCGATCCTGATTTCTGCCTACACCATCATTACCGTGCTGGTCTGGTACTTTGTCGGCACGGAGGATGTGAACAAGTATCTGGTCACAAAGCTGGCCGGGGAACCGAGGCTGCTGTCCGACGGGCGACCGCGCATCCATGACATTCTGGTCAACAATTCCTCCGGCCTGTTGGGTCGGTTCATGGACATCATCCTCAACACGATCTTTCCCTATCTGATCCTCGGCTCCCTGTTCGGCAGTTCGGCCGGCGGGCGCTCGCTGATCAAACTGGCCTTCCGTTGGACACGCAATCTGCGCGGCGGACCGGCCCATGCGGCGATCGTTTCATCGGCCATGTTCGGCACGATTTCCGGCGGCCCCATCGTCAACGTCTTGTCGACAGGTGTGCTGACAATCCCGATGATGTTGAAGCGGGGATTTTCCAAAGTCTTCGCCGGCGGTGTGGAGGCCGCCGCCTCATCTGGTGGCTCAATCATGCCCCCGGTCATGGGTGTGGCCGCGTTCGTTTTGGCATCGCTGACCGCTGTCCCCTATTCCAGCGTGATCGTCGCCGCCATCATTCCAGCACTGGCTTATTTTTTCTGCCTGTTCCTTTCCGCGGTTTTCCAGTCGCGCAAGCAGAACATCGAAGCCATTGGCGAAATCACCGAAGAGATGCACCTGGAGCGGCAGGACTATCTCAACCTGGTGATGATCTTTGGCCCGATCCTGGTGATTTTGGCGCTGCTGCTGACCCAGAAGGATGCCGTTGGTTGTGGCCTGCTTGGCGGGTTGCTTGGCGCAGAACGGGTGTTCACCGAAACCGGCTGTCAGATCGAAAGCCAAAGCTGGATCCTGCTGGCCATTCAAAATTCCGCCGGTTCGGCCGGCGCAGCGGGATGGTGGGCCGTTATCCTGCTGCTCTTCCTGCTGTTCCTCGATCCCGAAGTGCGCGCCAAGCCAAGAAAGATTATCGACGCCCTTTCCAACGCAGGCGTCCTGATCTCAACCCTGTACCTGATGTTCCTGGCCGTCTCGATCATCGACTTCTGCCTGTCCTTCACCGGCCTGCCCGTATTCCTGTCGCTGGACGTGCTGTCCTGGCTGAACAGCCTGGATCTCGGCGCAGGCGGATCAACGGCCCTGCGCTTCCTGGCGCTGTTGCTGACCATGCTGCTGGCCGTATTGCTCGGCATGGGCATGCCCGCCGTTCCGGCTTATATCAACGCAGCCCTGTTGATGGGCCCCCTGCTCGCAGGTCTCGGCATGTCGATCTTCACGGCTCACATGTTCATCTTCTACTTCGCCGTGGCCAGCGCCATCACTCCGCCAGTGGCGCTTGCAGCATTCGCTGCGTCCACCATCACCAAAGCCGAGCCGATGGCCACCGGTTTCTCGGCAGTGCGTTCCGGTATCGTCATGTTCATCGTGCCGTTCATGTTCGCCTTCTACCCCGAGATGCTGCTGATCGAAGACGCAGTTCTCGATCCGATGGTGCAGACCGGCGGTGCCTATCTACCCGGATATGACGGCCAGATTCATCTCGGTGCTTTGAGCCTGTTGCTGCTGCGGATCATTTTGGCCCTGTATCTGATCTCCTCGGCACTGGCCTGGCAGGACCGTCACAGATTGCCGGCCTGGGAGGTCATCGCACGGCTTGGATTGGCGTTCCTGATCATGACCAGCATTGAGATGGTTCACTTCGCCGCCGCGGCTGTTGCCATCGGGCTTATTGTTCTCCACCGGCGAACGGGTGAGAAAGTCGCCACCGCATAGGCGAACGGGAATCTTCCGACTTGGGGAGATCAGCGTTTCGCCATGCCGATCAGCAGAACGAAGACGAACACCGATCCGATGGATGTGGTGACGATGCCGACCGGCAATTCCTGGGGTGCCAGTAGCAGCCGCGAAACAATGTCCGAACCGGTCAGCAGAACCGCCCCAATCAATGCCGCTGTCGGCAGCAGGAAACTGTGCAACGGCCCCACAAGACCGCGGGCCAGATGCGGCACCATCAGGCCGACAAAACCGATGACCCCTGCCACCGAGACAAAGCTGGCGGTGGCCAGCGCGCAGGCCAGGAACATCATCATGCGCAACCGGTCGACCGGCACGCCAAGGCTCACCGCCGTGGTATCTCCAGCCAATAGGGCATCCAGCCAGCGTCGCCGGTAGAGCGCATAGGCAAAGATCAGCCCCAGGCCCAACAGGATCAGCGGCAGGGTCTGCCAACGCGCCAGGCCAAGTCCCCCCAGCATCCAGAAGACGATGGAATGGGCGGCCCGGTTATCACCGGCAAAGATCAGGTAATTGGTGATCGCTGCGAAAAGAAATGAAACGGCCAGACCGGCCAAAATGAGTTTTTCCGGCGCCCCATCGCGTAGGGACCGCACCAGCGCCAGCACCACGAAGGAAGCGATGATGCCACCGCAAAAAGCGGCGAGCGGCAGCGTCCAGATGCCCAGCACATCGCCCGTTACTGTGATCACCAGCACAGCCCCGGCAGCAGCGCCGGAGGACAGGCCAAACAAAAACGGATCGGCCAGATCGTTCCTTGTGGTGGTCTGCAAGACCACACCCACAATGCCAAGCCCTGCCCCAATGACGGCTGAAAACAGGGCCCTTGGCAGCCGCAGGTCAAAGACAATGCGCTGCATTGGAGTGGGCGCTTGATCGGTCAAACCGAGACCGGTCATGATCGACGCGATCACGTCAGATACCGGAATTTTTGTCGATCCCAACAGAACCGACAGGATGATGAGGGCGACCAGAATGGCCGCCCCAAACAGTGCTGTGGCACCAAACCGGGTCAAATCAGAACAGATCCGGATGCATTGCATTGGCCATTTTTTCAATGGCGTTGATGTTGGCCGGACCCGGTGTCAGTTCTTCATAGCGCAGACCGATCCAGCGCTCGTTCTTGACCGCATCGGTGCCGGACATCACGGGATGTTCCTGCAGGAACTTGAACGTATCGGCCGCACCATTACCTGTCTGGTAGTCCAGCAGCACCAGAAATTCCGGGTTGGATGCCGCAACGGCTTCCCAGGAGGTGCGGCCCCAGCTGGTGTCCATGTCGTTGGTCACATTGGCCCCACCGGCGGCGGTGATCATGGCGTCTGGAATGGCAAATTTACCGGCGGTGAACGGCGCGTCTGCTGGACCATCCAGCAGGAACACGCGGGGTTTGTCGCGACCGGCCGTCTTCGCCTCGATATTAGCCAATTGCGCCTTCCAGGCGACGACGAGTTCCTTTGCTTTGTCGGCCACGCCCATCACCTTGCCCAGACGCTCAACGTCGTTGAACAGCAGGTCCATGCTGGCGACAGGCCGGTCCTTGTTCAGATGAACGCAGCTTTCGGTCAAAACCATGGTTTTCACGCCAAAGGGTGCCAGGGTGTCGGGTGTGACTTCCCCACCCGGCTTCATGCCGTAGTACCAGCCGGCAAAGAACAGATCCGGATTGGCAGACAACAGATTTTCCATGGTCGGATATTTGGGCGCCAGTTCAGGAATATCACCGCGCAGTTCGTCAAATGTCGGGCTGGTTTTGTACCAGCCTGTAATGCCGGTCAGGCCGACAATCTTGTCCTGAAGACCGAGCGCAAAAGCCATTTCGGTCATGTTCATGTCGTGGACAACAACCCGCTCGGGTGTCTTGTCAAATGTCAACGGTGCGCCGCAATTGTCGACGGTGACATCCGCCGATGCACTGGTGCTGGCAACGGCAAATCCGACGACCAGCATGGTTGCTGATAGAAGGTCTTTTTTCATAGGGGTTTTCCTTGGTTTTGGATGTGGTTCTTTCGAATATCGAGTGCCGGGATCAGTCGGTCATTGTCATCGAACAAGCGATAATCAACACCGAAGGTTTCCCGCACGGATGCCCGGGTCTGCACGTCGGCAACCAGGCCATAAGCGCTCAGCCGGGCGTCTTTCATCATCGCAACATGGGTTGCGAATTCCGGGATCATGACGAGGTCATGGATAACCATCACGACGGTGACGCCGAGTGTTGTGACGAGCGACAACACGCGTCCCTTGGCGTCGGGGTCGAGATGGTTGGTGGGTTCATCGAGGAACAGCAGTTTAGGCTTCTGGACCAGGGCACGGGCAATATGGGCGCGCTGCCGCTCTCCACCGGACACCTGACCCATGGGCTTGTCGGCCAGACGGTTCAGGCCAGTCAGCGACAGGGTTTCCTCAAGCGCCCGTTGATGTTCATCAGCGGAATGAGCCCCCAGATCGGCAATTGCCCAAGGGCCACATAGTCACACAGCGACAAGCGCGCATCTGGGGCCGATTGCTGGCTGACAAAGGCCACCCAGCGGGCACGCTCCGCAGCGTCCAGTCGGGCCAGGTCCTGTCCATCAATCAAAATATGCCCTGAAGTCGGCGCCTGCAGGCCGGCCATCAGGTTCAACAGAGATGATTTGC
>JABSRX010000042.1 GCA_013214695.1 Rhizobiaceae bacterium
CGGGATCGGGTCGTGCCAATGGCCCTTGCCAGCGACAACAATCCTGGCTCGTCGCCCCTGACCTCCCTGCTGCTGACCATGAACATGGCTTGCAATTTGTTCCGTATGACGCCCGAGGAGGCCCTCGCCGGGGTCACCGTCAACGCCGCGCGGGCGCTGGGTCTGAAAGACTGCGGCACGATTTCCGCCGACGCGCATCAAAGAGCCGATCTCGCCATCTGGGATGTCCAGCATCCGGCCGAACTGTCCTACCGCATCGGCTTCAATCCCCTCCACCGCCGTATTTTTGCAGGTGAACCATGAAAACGCTGATCCCGAGTCAGGTCACCCTCGACGATCTCGCTGACATCCATTGGAACCAGACCGCGATCCGCCTGGATGTATCCTGCCGCCCGGCGATTGAACGGGCGCATCAGCGCATTGCAGCGGCGGCCGCGGGAAGCGACGCGGTCTATGGGGTCAATACCGGCTTTGGCAAATTGGCCAGCGTCAAGATCGCCGCAGAAGACACAGCCGTGCTGCAACGCAACCTGATCCTGTCCCATTGCTGCGGCGTTGGCCCGGCCATTTCGCGCCGCCATGCGCGGTTGATGATGGCCCTGAAACTGCTCAGCCTGGGACGCGGCGCATCGGGAGTTCGGCTGGAAATCATCGACCTGCTGGAGGCGATGCTCGACACCGGCGTGACCCCGGTCATTCCGGCCCAGGGCTCGGTTGGGGCGTCGGGCGACCTTGCCCCGCTGGCACATCTCGCCGCCGTTCTGATGGGGGCCGGTGAAGCCGAATTCAACGACCAGATCATGCCGGGTGCCGAAGCCCTTAGTGCCGCTGGCCTGAAGCCGCTGGAGCTGGGCCCCAAGGAGGGACTAGCGCTGATCAACGGCACGCAGTTTTCGACCGCCTTTGCTCTTGCCGGCCTGTTCGGCGCCTGGCGGGCGGCGCAATCGGCCTTGGTGACCTCCGCCCTGTCCACCGACGCCATTATGGGGTCGACCGCTCCGCTGCAACCTGAAATCCACGAACTGCGCGGCCATCAGGGCCAGATCGAGGCCGGTGTCACCATGCGGGCACTGCTCGCCGGATCGGTCATTCGCGAAAGCCATCGCGAAGGCGACACCCGAGTCCAGGACCCCTATTGCATCCGCTGCCAGCCACAAGTGATCGGCGCAGCCATCGACGTCATGCGCCAGGCGGCCCGGACTTTGGAAATCGAGGCCAACGCGGCAACCGACAATCCGCTGGTTCTGTCGGGCGCCGATCTGATCGTATCCGGTGGCAACTTTCACGCCGAGCCCGTCGGCTTTGCCGCCGACATGATCGCCCTTGCGGTGGCGGAAATCGGCGCCATAGCCCAGCGCCGCATTGCGCTGATTGTCGACCCGGTTCTGAGCCATGACCTGCCGCCCTTCCTGACCCCGGATCCCGGACTCAACAGCGGCTACATGATCGCCGAAGTGACGACCGCAGCGCTGATGAGTGAGAACAAACATCTGGCCAATCCATGCGTCACCGACAGCACGCCGACCAGCGCCAATCAGGAAGACCATGTCAGCATGGCGGCCCACGGCGCGCGGCGTCTGGGGCAAATGGTCGAGAACCTGGAACGCATATTGGGTGTTGAACTGCTCTGCGCCGCGCAAGGGGTTGAGTTCAGGGCCCCGCTCATCACCAGCCCCCCGCTGCAGCGGGTTGTTGCCCGGCTGCGCCAGGACGTGACCAGCTTGACGGAAGACCGCTATCTCGCGCCGGATCTGGAGCGTGCGGGAAGCCTGATTGCCAGCGGCGAACTTGCCGCCATCACGGAAATCGAGATGCCGGAGTTTGCCGCATGACACCCGTCGAAATTCATCAAGGGGATGGCCCGGTCGTGCTTGGCCTGCCCCATACCGGCACACATGTGCCAGACGAAATCTGGACAGATCTGAACCAGCGCGGGCGCAGTCTCGACGACACCGATTGGCACATTCACACGTTGTATGATGGTCTGCTTGCCAACGCGACGACCGTGCGCGCCACGTTCCACCGCTACGTCATCGATGCCAATCGCGACCCCAGCGGCGCTTCGCTTTATCCGGGACAAAACACCACCGGCCTGGTGCCGAAGATCGATTTCGACGGCAATTCCATCTGGCACCGGGAGCCCGATGCCGCCGAAACCGAGCAGCGTCTCGCCGCCTATCATCAGCCCTATCACGCAGCACTGATGGCAGAACTGGAGCGGGTTCGTGACCGGCATGGCGTGGCCATCCTGTATGACTGTCACTCGATCCGTTCACACATTCCCCATCTGTTTGAGGGCACCTTGCCGGACTTCAATATTGGCACCAATGGCGGCACGACGTGTGCTTCAGAAATTGAATCAACTGTCGTGAAAATCTGCGCCAATGCAGCAGGTTACACTTCGGTTTTGAATGGTCGATTCAAGGGTGGATGGACCACGCGGCATTACGGGCGACCTGCTGAAGGCATCCATGTCATCCAGATGGAACTGGCCCAGTCCACCCACCTGACCGCAGAAGAACAGCCCTTTGACTACGACGCAAAGCGGGCAGCGAAACTGCGTCCTTACCTCGCCGAAATCCTGAACAATCTGGCCGAACTTGCCCCGACACTAGGAGCTACAAAATGAGCGATCCACGCAAGAACACCCGTGACGTTTTTCCCCCGACCGGGTCCGACATTTCCGCCAAGTCCTGGCTGACGGAAGCGCCGATGCGCATGCTGATGAACAACCTGCATCCCGATGTGGCGGAGAACCCGCATGAGTTGGTTGTTTATGGCGGCATTGGCCGGGCGGCGCGGACCTGGGACGATTTCGATCAGATCGTCGCAACATTGCAGACGCTGGAAGACGACCAGACACTGCTGGTGCAATCGGGCAAACCCGTTGGCGTCTTTCAGACCCACGCGGACGCCCCCCGTGTGCTGATCGCCAATTCCAATCTGGTGCCCCATTGGGCGAATTGGGATCACTTCAATGAACTCGATAAACGCGGACTGGCGATGTATGGGCAGATGACCGCAGGGTCTTGGATCTATATCGGCAGCCAGGGCATTGTTCAGGGCACCTACGAAACATTTGTCGAGGCCGGGCGTCAGCACTATGGCGGCGACCTGACCGGCAAGTGGATCCTGACCGGTGGACTGGGCGGCATGGGCGGCGCACAGCCTCTCGCGGCGGTGATGGCAGGTGCCTGTTGCCTGGCGGTGGAGTGCAATCCGGAGAGCATCGAGTTTAGAAAGCGCACCCGCTATGTCGACGAAAGCACCGAGTCCCTCGACGAGGCGCTGGAGATGATCGAGCGCTGGACGGCGGCCGGTGAAGCCAAGTCTGTTGGACTGCTCGGCAATGCGGCGGATGTTTTTCCCGAACTGGTGCGTCGAGGTGTGCGACCGGACATTGTCACCGACCAGACCAGCGCCCACGACCCGATCAACGGCTACCTGCCACAGGGCTGGACGCTGGCACAATGGCGCGACAAGCGCGACAGCGACCCCAAGGCTGTCGAAGCCGCGGCCCGCGCCAGCATGAAGGTGCATGTGGCCGCGATGGTCGACTTCTGGAATGACGGCATTCCGACCCTCGATTACGGCAACAACATTCGCCAGGTGGCGCTCGAAGAGGGGCTCGACAATGCCTTCGCCTTCCCCGGCTTTGTGCCGGCCTATATCCGTCCGCTGTTCTGCCGTGGTGTCGGCCCGTTCCGCTGGGCCGCCTTGTCGGGAGATCCGGAGGACATCTACAAAACCGATCAGAAAGTGAAGGAATTGCTGCCCGACGATTCCCATCTGCACAACTGGCTCGACATGGCGCGGGATCGCATCGCCTTCCAGGGCCTGCCAGCGCGGATCTGCTGGGTCGGCCTTGGCGTGCGCCACAAGCTCGGCCTGGCCTTCAATGAAATGGTGCGCAACGGCGAATTGTCGGCGCCGGTGGTGATCGGCCGCGACCATCTGGATTCCGGATCCGTCGCCTCCCCCAATCGGGAGACCGAGGCGATGAAGGACGGATCAGATGCCGTCTCCGACTGGCCCCTGCTCAATGCCTTGTTGAACACGGCCTCGGGGGCGACGTGGGTCTCGCTGCACCACGGCGGGGGCGTCGGCATGGGCTTCAGCCAGCATTCCGGCATGGTGATCTGCTGTGATGGCAGTGAAGATGCAGACCGTCGACTGGCCCGTGTGCTGTGGAACGACCCAGCGACCGGTGTCATGCGCCACGCCGATGCCGGCTATGAGATTGCCGTCGACTGCGCCCGGGAAAATGACCTCAACCTGCCTGGGATCTTGGGATAAAGCCTAATACCGCGTGGTCATGCGATGGCCATGCCGGAACGACAGACGCACATAGGTGTTGGCCTTGTCCTGCCACCAGGTCAGGCGTTCGACTGTGAACAGGGCCGCGCCTTCCGTGCTGCCGAGATAGTCGGCCATTTCAGCGTCCGCCAGCGTCGCCGAAAAGCTGATCTCTGCGTCCGAATATGGAATGGCCGATACCAGCCATTCGTTCGGGCCCAGTTCGGAGAAGTCAGCATCCCGCGCCTGCGGCAGGGCATCCAGATTGATCCAGCGATCCTCATGTTGATAAGGCACGCCGTCGGCATAGTGCATGCACACCAGATGCAGAACTTCAGCACCGGCGGCGAGGGTCAGGCGTGCCCGCAGCCAATCGGGTGCGGCGACAATTGCGCGACTGACCAGAAAATAGCGGTAGGCCGCACCCTGTTCTTCGATTTCCTGGCGCACGATGGGGATGTCAAAGCGCGCCTGGCGCACCGGTGCCATGCGCACACGGGTTCCGGCCTTGCGGCGCCGCTCGATCAGCCCCTCATCGGCCAATTCGCGCATCGCCCGGTTGACGGTGGCGCGCGCGCAACCATAGGTCTCGGCCAAATCCAGCTCATTGGGGATCAGACTGCCCGGCTGCCAGGTGCCGCTGGTGATCTTTTCGAGAATGTCCGCCTTCACATCGCGGAATGTCGCCTTCATGAGCTGATGTCCAGATCCAACATTATGACTGAACTTATCGCTATATAGACTAGATGTATAGGCTATGCTGCTTAGGCACACGCCATGCCAGTGTTTCTCCTTCATTTACCTAAATCATCAGTAAAGACCGTATAAACTTAGGTTTAATCTTCATTTGCGAACCTGAACCCCTTACTTGGGGCCGTTTGGCTCCCAAAAGGGCGCAAATTGATGGATTTTGCTGAATGCGGTTGGGGGTCGCCATTCTGCCTAGATTGTCAATAAACCGGTCGAGGGAACCGGTTCAAATAGCGTCATGTTCGATTTTGAGTGAGGAAGTCGCATGATGAAACATTGGATGAAATTCCTGGCCATAGGTGCAAACCTGGCCGTATTGGCGCTGATCGGTGGCGTCACCTATTCCGGCGGTGTGCCGGGTTCCGAACAGGTCAGACTGTTTGCCTTGATCGGCGCCGCCACGCTGTTGAGCCTGATCGTTCTGATCCGCTATCGGGCACCGGACGACCAATACAAAAAGTTCCTCGACGACGAAGCGTCCCGACTGCGCCGCGAGCTGGCGGCTGGGGAAGAAGCCTAAACGGCTGCCGACACCCTATTGGTGAACATGTTCGGCGATCAGGGTCGCAACCGACGGCCCTGGCCCCACCAGTTCGAGAACATTGCGGTCCGGATCCCGGATGAAGATTGTCTTGGTGCCTCGAAAGTCGCGGCGCCCGGTGATCTCTATGCCGTTTTCGGTGACAAATGCCTCCGTCGCCTCAGCGTCCTTCACCTTCACCGCCAAATGGGTGATGCCTGGATACTTTTCCGCTTCGTCCATCAACACATTCTCCCCCGCCTTCGCATTTGCCGGCCCCAGCAGATTGATGTTGATGCCGGATGGATGCAACATGACCAGCGGGTGTCCCTGGTCATACCCGCCGTCGGCGATCTGCTCAAAGCCGAGCAACTCGTAGAACGCCACCGAACGGTCCCGGTCGCTGATGCGAATGCCAATATGGTCAAAGTTGGAAATGTCGATCACGGCCAAACTCCTTCTGTTTGAAAGGAGATTAGTACCTATCCATTTTTCTCACTAGGCTTGTAATAATCACGATACCTGTCCATTTTTGTTACATGCCAAGTGTTGATCGCATGAAAGAGTTTCTGGAAGTTGTGGCCGGGGGCAGCATTTCCAAAGCGGCCCGCAAACTCGATCTGCCCCGCGCCACCCTGAGTCGGCGCTTGTCCGGACTTGAGACAGATCTCGGCGTGCGCCTGCTGCATCGGCGCACCACCAAACTCACCCTGACCCAGGCGGGGGAGGAATTGCGCCGCCGCGCCGTCAAGATCGTTGATGAGGCCGACTCCGCCTGGGCAGCGGTGCAACGTCTCGACGATACCCCGCGCGGCCTTCTGCGCGTCTCGTTGACGGGCGCCCACTTCGACAGCCTATTCAACGACTTTCTGAGCGATTTCCCCGAAGTCCAGCTGGAGGTCTTTTCAACCACCCGCCATGTCGACCTGCTGGCCGAGGGTGTGGACGTTGCCATGCGCATTGGCCCGGTCAGAGACCAGGACCTGATCGCCAAGCGCATCCGAAACGATCGCCTGGTGGCCGTGGCGACCAGCGATTATCTCGCCCAGCACGGCACGCCGCAGCGCCCAAACGATCTCGCCAAGCACAATTGCATCCGCGGCTTTGCCGGCGATTGGACACCCAACAATGCCTGGCCACTGCTCAATGGAAAACAGGTGTCCGTGTCCGGGCGCCTGGCCAGCAATGAGATCAGCCTGATCCGTTCGGCGGTCCTGGCCGGCCAGGGCATTGCGCTGCTCCCATCGGCTGTCGTGGCCCCTGAACTGGAAGCCAAACAGCTAGTGCCGGTGCTTGCCGATACCGTCGGCGCCGAGATCCCGATCAGTCTGGTTTACGCCGACCGGGAATTCATCGATCCCAAAGTGCGCCTGTTTGTCGATCGCGCCGCCAAAACCATGGCGCAGGTCATGCCACGTCCCTTTTATGCGTCCTGATCGGCGCAGATTGCTTCACAAGCTGCATCAGACTGGCTAATTCTGATCGCAACAATCGAATTGCCGCACTCAAAGGCGAAGGCCCGTGACAGAAACCGGATCCGAAAAAGCATGTTGCACCCCCAGCGGCGGCGAGAGCGGCGGCGGCGAGAAAAGCGGCGGCGCGAACGGTCCTCTGCCTGCAACAAGTGACGAGCGCAAAAGTATTCTTTCCGCCGACGCGATTTTGATCCCGGGAGGTGCCGGCCTGATCGGCTCCCAGCAGGAATACATTCAGCACGATGGCGAAGCGCCGATGCGCCCAACCAAGGTCAAACCCTTTCGGATGGCGCCCACCGCCGTCACCAATGCCGAGTTTGCGCGGTTTGTGGACGCCACCAATTTCGTCACCGAGGCCGAAGAGTTCGGCTGGTCATTTGTCTTCTGGTCCGCCGTGTCCAAGGACATCGAGATGACCCAGGCCGCCGTTCAAACCCAGTGGTGGCGCAAGGTGGATGGCGCAACCTGGCGGGACATCAACGGTCCCGGCACCGAGGTGGAAGCCTGGCATCCCGATCACCCGGCCGTGCACATCAGCTGGCATGACGCCGAGGCCTACGCCAATTGGGTCGGTGGACGATTGCCCACCGAAACCGAATGGGAACATGCCGCGCGCGGCGGCCAGGGCGATGTGAAATTTCCCTGGGGCGACGCTGAGCCCAACGACACCGACAGCCTGCCCTGCAACATCTGGCAGGGCAATTTCCCCAACATCAATTCCTGCGCCGACGGTTATTCAGAAACCGCCCCAGCCAAGTCGTTCGAAGCCAATCCCTTCGGGCTCTACAATATGGTCGGCAATGTCTGGGAATGGACGGCGGACACCTACAAGATCCGTTCGCTGAAAAAACCGGTCAAAGAAAAGCTGAAAAACATGCGCGGCTATAAGCTGCTCAAGGGCGGCTCTTTTCTGTGCCACAAGAGCTATTGCTATCGCTATCGCATCGCCGCGCGCAGCGGCAATTCCCCCGACAGCACGACGACCCATCAGGGCTTTCGCGTAGTCTGGGACGCATAGGCGACCGCCTAACCCTCTCAAAAATATCAATAAAAATCGCCCTGTGCAGAATTGCACGTCCGCGCCTTCGATAAATTTCTAAACCATGGCCAAGATCGAAGCTCACGATCCTGTGAAGTTCACGTGATCACCCCCTGCAACGGGCGTTACGGAAGGAAGCAGAAAGCGGGATTCGGCCTTGGGGCAAACTGAACCAATGAAGTCAATCATGACACGTTTTTTAAAGGAACGAAAAATGCCTAAGAAACTTTCAACCGTACTGCTTGCCACAGCCATTATCGCCGCACCGCAGGCAGCTCTCGCCAAAGACTGGATCCAGTCAGTCTCTATCAAATCAGATGGCATCGATGTTGTGCCCATTCAGGTACGCGCAGGCGCCACCAAATTCCAGTCGGTCAAACCGCAAAATCATAAATTTACCCTGCGCATTCATGCCAAAGCAAAATCCGGCAAACGCATCGTTGCCGCGAAAATCGGCAGCCACAATGGCGTCAATTACTTCGAAGCCGGTGGTGGCAAATGGGAAAAGCGCCTGCCCCACCGCGACGTCGGCAGCGGCAGCCTGCGTGAGGTCAAGCGCACCTTTGCCTTCATGGTGCCAACCACCAAAATTCACTGGAAAGGCACCAATGCGGTTGCCCGATGCAACCAGGTGCTGAACGCCAAAATTTCTGGTGGCATGAGCCGGAGTGCCGCCCTGGCAAAGACCTGGAACACGACAGCCCATGTTTATTTCCAGTTTGACGCGGTGGCCGCCAAAAAGTCCGCTGCGAAGAAGAACAAGTGGAACATCGCCAATACCACCAATGAGCGCGCATGGACGTCCTACAAAGTGAACGTCCGCTGCCTCGGCAAAGGCGGCGTCAGTTCTTAAGTCGCAAAGCACCCCAATCCGCGGGGCCGCATTTTTTGCGGCCCCGCTTTTTTGATCAACTGAAGAAGCGCATGGAAACCAGTCTTCCATCACAAATGCGCGAACTTCCTTGAATTTTGACAAGGCACACACAAGTAAATTCAGATATTTGATCTATAGATCTTTGCGAAGCGGGGTCGTTTCGTTTCCGAATCGCCGTTTTGCATTGATCTGGAAATTCGCTTATTTTGGTTAGATTGATTCGTTTTGGTAGCCGTACATGCATAGAATTGGTTCAATTCCATTTGATGTAATAGACAATCAGATCGCATTACTTTTCGTTACTTCTCAGACTCGTGGCCGCTGGGTTTTGCCCAAAGGGTTGGCAAAAGAGGGCGAGACGCACAGCGAGACCTGCCAGCGTGAGGGATTTGAAGAAGCCGGCATCAGCGGCATTGTCATGGAAGACTTCCCGATTACCCTGCCTATCCAGCGCAAGAACACCGATCAGGCCAATGCCGTGCCGGTGACCTATTATCCGCTGCTGGTTGAAGAACAGAGCAAGCAATGGCCGGAGATCGACAAGCGCGAACGGCATTGGGCGCTGTTGAGCGAGGCCGATGAGGTCATCGAACACGAGGACCTGTTGGCACTGGTGCGCCACTTCGAGACCCTGACCCCGTGGATCAAGGAATACGCCGCCAGCCATCGCTCATCGGCCGCCTAGGCGGCAGCGACGACGACGGCGACGGCTTTACTGGGACTTACCGCGCTGTTCCCGCCAGATGATGGTCAGCCCGGAGGCGACGATCAGCAAGATGCCCGGGAACAGGGTGTCGACCGGGAACTCACCAAAGAAGAACCAACCGAAGCAGAACGCGGTAAGAATGCCGAAATAGCTGAACGGCGCCAGAACGGCAGCGTCAGCGTTGCGGAAAGCGTACATCAAAAACACCACTCCGAAGCCGCCGCAAATCGACATGGAACCGATCAGCAGCGCATCCTGCACCGACTGGATCGGTGAGAAGTCTGTGGTCACCGCAGCCAGAATGATGGCACCGACACCGGCCGAAACGGCGGAATAGAAGTAGAGAATGGAGCTCGAGATCGACTTGTCGAAACTGCGCAGCGTGACAATCGACGCCGCATAACAGAACGCCGCACCGATCGGCAAAATCGCGGTCCAGGTGAAGACGTCCGAACCGGGGCGCACGATCCACATGGCGCCGATGAACCCGAGAATGACAGCGCCCCAGCGCCAGGCCCCCACCTGCTCTCGGTAGAGAACAATGGCGATCAGGACCACGAACAGGGCATTGGTCTGACCCAGCGCCGACACCGTCGCCAGTTCAAGATTGGCCAGCGCCGTGTAGAACAGCAATTGCGCCACGGCGACGAACAACCCGCGGCCAAAGGCCAGCTTCCACTGTTTGATCTTGTAGTCGGCCCAGTTCAGACTGAGTTCGCCCGAATAGGCCAGCATCACCACGGCAGGCACGACGCCCACAACATTGCGATAAACGGAAAGCTCCTGCGGGCTGTACCGCTCCGACAGGACGCGCACATGCACGCTCATGATGTCAAAGCAGATATAGGCCAGCAGGCAGACCATGATCGCGCGGATGCTAGAGGACATGAAACACCAACCTCATCTCACGACGCCACATCGTGATGCAGGACGTTGAAACCCTCTTCTTGTGTCGGCAGCACAAAGTGTTTCGAAATTCTGTGAAACTGCTCTTCCGTTGCCGCAAACGGATGGTCGCCACGCGCATTGCGTTCGCGCAACCGGGCCAGACAGACCGCGTCGGGTGGCGTCAGCAAATGCAGTTGATGGTCCGCCCCAGTCTCGTCCAGAACGGCCCTCATCCATTGCCGGGTCTCAACTGTGTTGGCGGGATAGTCCAAAACCACTGACAGGCCGGCCTTGAGCAGCTTCGGTACATGCTCGGTCATCGCATCGCGCAGTTTGGCGGAAAAGCGCACATAATCCGCCAAGGTTGTCATCTGATCGCCATACAGTTTGGCCAGCCACTGATCCTCGCTGATCAGGATCGTTCCCGGCCGGTCCGCCAATTGCTTGGCCAGGGTCGACTTTCCGGCGGCGATCTTGCCGCAGATGATATGCAATACGGGATCTTCACCCGACATGATGCCTCGCTCGACGCCAGAACGGCGTCCGCTCCAATGGTTGATCAAGCCGTCGCCGGGAACAGGTCCGGCAACAGCATGGGGGACTGAAAATGTCAGACTGTGGCATCAACCAATTTGCCAAAATCAATTGGTCTGCCAATTCGTGATACAAGTCAACGCATTCAGTTGGAAATCGCTTTCAACCGCAGCATGGCAACAACCCCAAGCGCCGGACCAATGGCCATGATCATGAATACGCCGGGCCAGCCGATCATCTGCGCCAGGACCGGTGTCGCCTGAACAGTCAGGAAGGTCAGGGCAAAACCCAGTGCCGTCTGGAAGGTCATCAGGCTACCCGCCTTGTCGGGTGGGGAATGATCGGCGACCAGCGCTGAAAATTGTGCTGAATCCGGCAGGATGGCGGCACCCCAAATCAGGATTAACAGGATGGTCAGCCAGACCGGCCCGCCAAAGGTCAGGGCCGTTGCAATGGCGCCAAATCCGCTGAACACCATGGCGATGATGGCGATATTGGCCTTGCCGATCCGGTCGGCGAACAGCCCGCCGATGACGCAGGCGACGCCCCCTGCCCCGATGGCCGCAAAAGCGGTGATGCGGCCCAGCGTGGTGGCTTCCGCTTCCGGCAGGCTGGTGCTGAACGACAGGGTGGCCGCCAGGCCGATCCAGGCCCACATGGCATAGAGCTCCCACATATGGCCCAGATAGCCGGCATAGGCGAGCCGCACCTTGCGGTTGGTCCAGGCCAGCGAAACGGTCCGGATGTCGAAGAAACCGGCAACGCTGTGATACGGGCCAAGGCCTGCCCGCAGGCAGAGCAGACCGCCGAACGCCGCGGCAATCGACGCCGCGCCCACACTCCAGCGCCAGTCGGCACCGCCCAACAGCGCCAGTAAATGCGGTGCAGCGGATCCAAGCGTCAGCGCGCCAACCAGAATGCCGACCAACAGCCCCCTGTCCTTCTGCCCCCAACCGACGGCAATCTTGAGACCCACCGGATAGACACCGGCCAGCAGCGCCCCGGTTGCGAAACGGGCGGCGATGGCAAGATTGCCGCCGGGCTCGCTGATCAGCAGCGAAGCATTGGCAGCAGCGGCAAGAATGGCGCAAAGCGCAAACAGTTTGCGCGGATCATACCGGTCGGGGAGCCCAAGAATGGCCGAGATCAAGGCGCCAGCGACGAAGCCCAGTTGTACGGCACTTGAAAGCGCCGCCTGCCGGGTCTGGGAAATCGGAAACTCGCTGACCATTTCCGGCAGGATTGCCGCCGACATAAACCACAGGCTCATGCCGGCAATCTGCGACACCATCAGGATCAGTACCGAAGGCACCTTGCCGGCTTGGGATCCAACCGGGTGGGAAGCGGACATGCAATGGCCATTGTTTGCGTTGGGCGTGGCCCCTGTCATGGGTCAGCCACCCATCTTTTGCAATGGGCGGTCGGCAAACCTCACGCAAATGCGTTTGAACGCGAGAAGTTTGACCACTGCGCGCGCCTTTGGATTGATGAGCGCTGCCCTCGCCTGATAGGAAGACCCCATGACAAATCAGCCGCTCCCTTCCATCCTCGACGCCATCGGCAATACGCCGCTGGTGCGTCTTGATCGCCTCACCCAGCATTACGGATGCGACGGCACAATTCTGGCCAAGCTCGATCATCTCAATCCGGGATTTTCGAAGAAGGACCGGGCGGCGCTGGGCGTAATCGAAGCGGCTGAACGCGATAGCAGCTTGCAGCCCGGGCAATGTGTGGTCGAACTGACCAGCGGCAATATGGGCACCGGCCTCGCCATTGTCTGCGGCATCAAGGGCTATCCGTTCGTCGCCGTGATGTCGAAGGGCAACTCCCCGGAGCGGGCCCGCATGATGGCTGCGCTGGGCGCCGAAGTCGTGCTGGTGGACCAATTGCCGGAGAGCCGCCCGGGCGAAGTCTCAGGTGCCGACCTTGCCGAAGTCGACAAGGTGGCCAGCCGTCTGACCGAAGAACGCGGCGCGTTTCGCGCTGACCAGTTTCAGCGTCTGGGCAATCCCCATTCCCATGCCGCCACAACCGGCCCCGAAATTTGGCAGCAGTCGGGCCAGTCGGTCGACGCATTTTGCGACTTTGTCGGCTCGGGCGGCACGCTGGCGGGCACGGCCCACTATCTGCGCCAGCAGAACCCCGAGATCAAATGCTATCCCATCGAGCCCCAAGGGGCGGCGGTCCTTGCCGGTCAGGACGTGGTGCGCCCCGACCATCCGATCCAGGGCGGCGGCTATGTGATGGCCGACCTTGAGTTTCTGCGCGGCATGCAGTGGGACGGGTTCCTGCAGGTGGATGGCGACACGGCCCGGCAAACCACCCGGGATCTGGCCCGTCTGGAAGGCATTTTTGCAGGCTTCTCGGCCGGGGCAAACGTGGCCGGTGCGCTCGAACTGCTGAAGGGCCCGCATCAGGGTCAGACAATCGCCGTCATCATTTGTGATTCCGGTCTGAAATATCTCTCAACAGACCTGTTTGAGGCCTAACGCGCGACCCTACGCACTTTGGACGGATTGAGGCGCCAGCGCCCGCGCCACATTCTCCGCTGCCTCCAGCGCCCCTTCGAGATAGCCCCCAAAACCGGGCGCGGTTTCGGTGGAGCCGAAGTGAATGCCGCGTTCGGCGAGTTGGGTGATACTTGCCGGCAGTCCATAGCTTGGATGATGCCCCAGCGGCGCATGATCCAGCGGACGGGCGATTTCGGGTATCGTCGCCCAGTCCTGCAAGATCAAGTTGCGCGGCTCGGCCATTTGCGGACCGAACAGTGAAACCAGCTGCGCCTTCGCCAATTGCATCATCTCATCGCGGTGCGCGGCCCGCGTGGCGGCGGCAATGCCGACAAAGCCGAACAAGGCGTAAGGACCGCCCTCGCTGGGGGAGGCGTCATGGATTTCGACCATCGGCCCCCGCTGGCTCATCGCATCACCGGACAGGCCGGCATGGCGCCAATGGGGTTGATCATAGGTGGCGACAATCTTCGCCTGCCCGGCCATCCAGGTGGGCACGGCGGCGAGACTGCGCGTTTGCGCGTCCTCCAGGGCTGGCTCGAAAGTGACCGTATCGGCCACCACGCGGGGTGGGATCGCCAGAACGACATGCCGGGCCTCCAGCCGCTGCTCGACACCGTCCCGGACAATCTGTGCCGTCACCCCGGCCGATGAATGCTGCAGCTTCTCCAACCGTGTGTTCAACCACAGGCGCTCGCCGTCGAGGTGACCGGCAAGCCGGTCCACCAGCGCACCCATGCCGCCGTCAAGACGATAGGAGCCCGCCATGGAAGCGTAGCCCCGCCCCCGTTGCACGTCGCCCGTCTGGGTCTCGAACATCAGGTCGCCATCGGCAAATTGCTCAAACACCGGGATCTGGAACCGCTGCGCCAAGGCGGCCATGCGCGGCTGCCCGGGCCAGAACCAGGCCGGGCCGAGATCAAACCGCGCGCCAGACAGGTTGGGGCTCCATATGCGCCCACCCAGCCGGTCCTGCGCCTCGATCAGCACAAAGTCGCGCCCGGTCGCAGCCAGATGATCGGCCAGCGCCAGGCCGGACAGCCCGCCGCCGACAATGAGAATATCGGTGTGCATTATACGCTTGGCGCTGAAGGCGGCACCGCCAAGTGGCCTGATTTCACCCACAAACGCGCGCCTTCGGCGCCGGCAACGGCATCCAGCGGCGTGCCCGGCGGCAGGCGCAGCCAGGAATTTTTCGCAAACGTCTCGCCACCCTCGCTAAAACTGCCCTCAATCACCAAAGCTTCAAAGCCCTCATGTCCGGCCTCAGCGACAGATGCACCGGCATCCCACACCTCAATTCGGACCCGTTCGCGGGCATCCTCAAACAGCGGGATTTCCGCAACCCCGTCGCGCACCGGCTGCGGCGTTTCGGCGTTCGTGTCGATGCGCACCTGGTGCCGGTCGTCCATGTCGAACTGCCAGAGTTTGACGAAGATCGTGGTGCCCGGCTCGGAACCCGGCGTGTGCGACGAGGTCGGCGGATTGCGCACATAGGTGCCGACGGGAAAGTCGCCATGTTCATCCTGAAACACCCCGTCGAGCACCAAAAATTCCTCGCCGCCCGTATGAGTGTGGGCGGAGAACGAACTGCCGGGCGCGTAGCGCACAATAGTGGTAGCGCGGGCGACCTCATCGCCAATGCGATCCAGCATGCGGCGATCCACCCCCTTCATCGGCGAGGCGATCCACGGCTGCTGATCCGAATGCACAACGGCCCGCTGGCCAAAATCTGCGTTGAGTTCCATCTCTCTATCCTCTTGTGCCCGGGGCAAAACGATCTCCCCGGCTTGTTCCTGTCACTCACCGATCACTCTAACCATGAATGGCGATTGGGTCTTGTATTCATATCTACCTATCAGTAGGTAGACAACCATCTAAGAATTGATCTTCACCTTGTCAACATCTATCTATCACTTGATAGACAGGAGCATCACATGTCGCAGACCATGAAAGACAAAATCCTGCAGGCCGCCGAAGACCGGGTGCGCGGTGCGGGCTTTGCCGAGATGAGTTTTCGCGACCTGGCCAAGGATGTCGGCATCAAAAGCGCCAGCGTGCACTACCACTTCCCGACCAAGCCGGATTTGGGTGAGGCATTGGTCCAGCGCTATGCCGAGCAGTTCGAGGTGCATCTGGAAAAGATCGATCAGGACGACCTGCAGAAGGCGCTGGACGGCTTTGTCGCGCTTTATTCCCAGGCTCTGGTGTTGAACGAATCCATCTGCCTGTGTGCTGTCATGGGGGCCGAGGCCATCGGCCTGCCGGAGAACGTCAATCAGCGCACCAAGGCGTTCTTTGCCATGAACAAGACCTGGCTGGAGCACCTGTTCACCCGACACGGCATTGAGGATGCCGGTGACAAGGCCGGTCTGGTCGTCGCTGCCCTGGAAGGCGGCATGATCGTCGCCTCGGCCTCCAATGATCGCACCCTGTTTGACCGCGTGGCGCGCACTGCCATGGCCAGCATCACAATTTGACCGGGATTGGGGTGCAGGAGCCGCTTCGCAACCAAAGGGCGGGCAATCCGATGACCAAAACAAAGACAGAAAAAGGCTCCGGCGGCAAACGCGGCCATTCCGGACAGGACAATTGGGTGACCCATCAGGAAGAGAAGCAGATGGGCCGCAAACAGCGGCGCCTCGACGACAAGGAACTGGCCCGCGCGGCAAAGGTGCAGCAAGGCGGCGGCGACTGAACACGCCGTCCTGTGCCCCCCTTCCCTGCGCCCCGATCGGCCACACGCATCAACGCCGATTATTTGCCCCAAAAACGCTATTCATCATTTCCTCAAATAGAGCGATTTGCGGCCGAAAAGTAACACCAAGTAAAAAGTATAAAACCGCAGTTTAACGACAGACTGCGGCCCGATAGCTTTGCTTACCATTACATAGTCTCACATCTGCCGGTCGGCATGCAAAGC
>JABSRX010000043.1 GCA_013214695.1 Rhizobiaceae bacterium
GTTCTGTCTGCAGCATGAAACCAAACCGGGCAAAGGCGCCTTTGCTCAGCTCGACCTCGACATTCTTGGACGCCGGCTGCCCCGAATAAGGGTCGGTCAGCGGCGGGACCAAATTGTCGATGCGCGCGTTTGAGGCAAATTGATCCGTCCAATGCATCGGTGCGAACACATTTCCCGGCAGCACCCGGTCGGTGATCAAGGCACGCAGCACCACGGTTCCAAGCCTGCTCGACAGTTTGACCAGGTCAGCATCGTCAATGCCGTGCGTGCGCGCATCGGCGGGATGAATTTCGCAATAGGGTTCGCTGATATGGGAGCTGTTGCGCGGGCTGCGCCCGGTTCGGGTCATGGTGTGCCAATGATCGCGGATCCGTCCTGTATTCAACGTCAGGCCGACCCTGTTACTGCTTGCCAGAGGATCTTTCGCCGTCACGAAATTCGCCTTGCGGTCGGCGGTAAAGAATTGACTGTCAGCAAAGAAACGCCGCTCCGCCTTTGGATCTGCAGCACTCACGGGCCATTGTGTCGGCTCCATCGCCGCGTAGTCGTCGGCGGACAAATCGAGCCAACCGTCAAGCGCGAAGTCGCGGCGCCCGTCATTGTCAATCGTGCTCAGGGCCACGTGCTCGGCGAAGATGCTGTGGGCGTTGGGATAGTCAAACCCCTCTTCGTAGCCCATGCGTTTGGCAACTTCTGCCAGATGCCACCAGTCGGCGCGGGTTTCACCCGGCGGCGGCAAGAAGGCGCGCTGACGGGAGATACGGCGTTCCGAATTGGTCACCGTTCCCTCTTTTTCCCCCCAGGCCGTCGCAGGCAGCTTAACATGGGCATGGCGCACCGTGTCGGTGGTGTTCAAAACGTCGGACACCACCACAAAATCACAAGCAGCGATGGCTGCTTCAACAGCTGCCGCATTGGGCAGCGAGTCCGCCGGATTGGTGGCCATGATCCAAAGAGCTTTGATCCGTCTGTCCGCGACGGCATCGAACATATCGACCGCCTTCAGGCCCTGTTTTTCAACCAGATTGGGGGTGTTCCAGAAACTGCTGACGGTTTGCCGATGGAAAACGTTGTCGATGTCCATGTGGGCGGCCAGCATGTTGGCCAGACCGCCCACTTCACGGCCCCCCATGGCATTCGGTTGGCCGGTCACGGAAAACGGCCCCATGCCGGGCTTGCCAATCCGGCCGGTAGCCAGGTGGCAATTCAAGATGGCACCGACCTTGTCGGTACCCTGTACGGACTGGTTAACCCCCTGGCTGTACACCGTGGCGGTTTTTTCTGTCGCGGCAAACAGCTCATAGAAGCGGGCCAAATCAGCGCGGGAGAGCCCTGTTGCCGTTTCGATGGCGGCCATATCGAGGCCACGCGCTTCGATCAGCGCTTCGGCAAATCCATTGGTGTGCTTGTAGATAAATTCCGGGTTTAGGGCGCCGTTCTCGTAGAGATGTGCGAGCAGCCCCATGAACAGCGCCGTGTCGCCATCTGCAGCAATCGGCAAGTGCAAATCGGCCAAATCGGCGGTTGCCGTGCGCCGCGGGTCAATCAGCACAACCTTCATATCCGGCCGGCTCGCCTTGGCATCGGCCAGGCGCTGATAGATTACCGGATGGCACCAGGCGAGATTGGACCCGACCAGAATGACCAGATCCGCCAATTCGAGATCTTCGTAAACGCCCGGCACCGTGTCGGAACCAAAGGCACGCTTATGCCCGGCAACGGAGGACGCCATGCACAGACGAGAATTGGTGTCGATATTGGCCGAGCCAATGAAACCTTTCATCAGCTTGTTGGCGACGTAATAGTCTTCCGTCAGGATCTGCCCGGAAACGTAAAAGGCCACACTGTCGGGGCCATGGGCATCAATCGTTGCGCGGAAGCGTTGGGCCACCAGATCAAGCGCCGTGTCCCAACTGGCGCGTTTTCCATCGACTTCCGGATAAAGCAGCCGGCCGTCCAGCGAGACCGTTTCACCCAAAGCCGATCCTTTGGAGCACAGACGGCCAAAATTGGCGGGATGATCTGGGTCACCCTTAATGTCAACCGATCCGTCTTTGCGGCGCGTCGCGATGATGCCGCAACCGACACCGCAATAAGGACAGGTTGTCTTGACCGGCTGATCCATCGACTAGCTCAGACCGTTGGCATTCAACAGCACGGCGCCGTTGTCGATTTTGACGTCGAAACTGCGCGTTGCCCCTTCATCAGCCCCCTGTGCCTCACCGGTAGCCAGCGAAATAACCCAGTTGTGCAGCGGGCACGTGACACAGCCATCATGGACAATGCCCTGACTGAGCGGCCCGTTCTTGTGCGGACACTTGTCCTCCAGGGCAAAGACCTCATCATTGGCGCCACGGAATATGGCGATGGTCAGCTCGCCTGCGTCAATGCAGCGGGCGCCCTGTTTGGGGATATCTGCCAACTCGCCAACTTTGATCCAGGTTCCGGTCACGGCGTTCATTCTGCAGCCTCCAGAGAAAGGGTGGCCATCGGTTGGAACTCGTGTTTGTCCTTACCGGACACGCGCTCGTCCCATGGGTCGATCTGGGCAAATTTCTGGCTGAAGACGAAACGGTCATAGTAAGCCTTGCGCTTCTCGGCATCGTCCATGATCTGGCGGCGCACCTCGTCATAGCCGATGCGTTTGGCCCATTTGTAGATGCGCTCCAGATAGTGCCCCTGCTCGCGGTACATCTGCACGACGGCGACGATATGCTCGAGCGCCTCGTCCTCGGTCTTCACATGCCCGAGGATTTCGGTGCCCTTGATGTCGAGGCCTGCGGCCCCGGCAAAATGCAGCTCAAAGCCGGAATCAACACAGATGACGCCAACGTCCTTGCAAGTCGCTTCAGCGCAATTGCGCGGGCAGCCGGAGACCGCCATTTTGACCTTGGCCGGTGTCCAGGATCCCCACATGAACTTCTCGATGCGGACGCCCAGGCCAGTTGAATCCTGCGTGCCAAAGCGACACCAGTCGGTGCCGACACATGTCTTCACCGTGCGCAGTCCCTTGGCGTAGGCATGACCGGAGACGAACCCAGCCTTGCCAAGATCCGCCCAGACAGCGGGCAGGTCTTCTTTCTTGATCCCCAGCATGTCGATGCGCTGCCCACCGGTCACCTTGACGGTCGGGATGTTGAACTTGTCGACGGCATCGGCAATCGCCCGCAATTCCTTGGAGCTGGTCTGCCCACCCCACATACGCGGCACGATCGAATAGGTGCCGTCTTTTTGGATGTTGGCGTGGACGCGTTCGTTGATGAAACGCGACTGGTAGTCATCGGCATATTCATCCGGCCAGTCACAGACCAGATAGTAATTCAGCGCCGGGCGGCACTTGGCGCAACCACTGCCGGTGCGCCATTCCAGTGCCTGCATGACTTCGGGAATGGACTTCAGCCCCTTGGCCTTGATCAGACGCCGCACATCGCTGTGCCCAAGATCGGTGCAGCCGCACATCGGTGTGATGGCATTCGGGTTGTAGGCGTCCCCAAGCGTAAGGGACATCAATTGTTCAACGAGACCTGTGCAGGTTCCACACGACGACGACGCCTTGGTATGGGCACGCACTTCGTCGAGATTTGTCAGGCCTTTATCGGTAATGGCGTCGGTGATCTTTGATTTACAAACGCCGTTGCAGCCGCAGATTTCTGCGTCACCGGGCAATGCTGCAACGGCCGCCATAGGGTCCAGCGGTTCGCTTCCCTGATAGGCCTGGCCAAAAATGAGTGTCTCGCGCATTTCGGAGATGTCGGTTTGTTTCTTCAGCAGGTCGAAGAACCAGGGCCCGTCGGAGGTTTCCCCATAGAGCACCGCGCCGATGATCTTGTTGTCCTTCAGCACCAGGCGTTTGTAGACACCACCGGTGGCATCGCGCAACACGATCTCCTCGCGGTCGGCCGCCTCGGCAAAATCGCCGGCTGAATAGAGATCAACACCGGTCACCTTCAGCTTGGTGGCGGTAACGGAGCCTGAATAGGATGCGCTGTCGCCAGCCAGGTTCTTGGCAATCACCGTGGCCATTTCATAAAGCGGCGCAACCAGCCCATAGCAAAGGCCACGATGCTCGACGCATTCGCCCAGGGCCAGAATGTCTGGGTCATTGGTCTGCATCAGATCATCAACAAGAATGCCGCGACCGCAATCCAGACCGGCTTCCGCAGCCAGATGGGTGCTCGGACGAATGCCAACGGCCATGCAGACCAGATCGGCTTCCAGTTCCGTGCCATCGTCGAGTTTGACCGCGGCCACCTTGCCATCCTTGCCGATAATCTCATGGGTATTGGCTTTGGTGAGCACCTTGATGTCGCGGTCTTCAAAGGCCCGTTCCAGCAGATGGCCGGCCGCCTCGTCCAACTGACGTTCCATCAGCGTCGGCGCCAGATGCAGCACGGTCACCGCCATGCCCTGTTCCTTCAGCCCGGCTGCCGCTTCCAGTCCCAGCAGGCCGCCGCCGATGACGACAGCCCGATTTTTGGTCTTGGCCGCAGACAGCATGAGTTCCACGTCATCGAGGTCACGATAGGTGACCACGCCCTCAAGATCGTGGCCGGGCAAGGGAATAACGATTGGATCAGATCCGGTGGCAATCAGCAGCTTGTCGTAGCTGGCTTCAATGCCGGTTTCGGAACGCACGACCTTCGCGTTGCGATCAATGTCGCGCACCATCGCCGCCTTGTGCAGCGTCACGTCGTGTTCTGCATACCAGTCATCGTCATGGGTGATGATGTCCTGATAGGTCTTCTCACCGCTCAACACCGGTGACAGCATCAAGCGGTTGTAGTTGACCCGCGGCTCCGCATTGAAGATCGTCACGTCATAGGCATCAGGTGCCAGATCAAAGAGATCTTCGAGCATCCGGCCCGGCGCCATGCCGTTGCCGATGATGACCAGCTTTTTCTTCGTCATCGCTTTCACTCCGCTGCTTCTGTAATGGCCGCACGGTTTTTCGACTGACGCTCCATGCGTGCAGCGCGCTTGGCCTGAATCGACTGCAACTGCTCTTCGCTTGGATCGGCACCGCCCTCATAGGCTTCCAGGAAGTCGAGCAGTTCTTCGCGATAGGCGTAGTAGTCGGGGTGGGAGAGCAGTTCCTTGCGCGAGCGCGGCCGAGGCAGATCCACTTCCATGATGTTGCCGATGCGGGCGTTTGGCCCGTTCGACATCATCACCACCTTGTCGGCGAGCAGAATGGCTTCATCGACGTCATGGGTGACGCAAACGGTTGTCACCTGGGTGCGTTTCCAAACGTCCATCAAAACGTCCTGCAGTTCCCAGCGTGTCAGCGAGTCGAGCATGCCGAAAGGCTCATCGAGCAGCAGCAGTTTGGGCGAAAGGGCGCAGGCGCGGGCGATACCCACCCGTTGCTTTTGTCCGTTGGAAAGATCCGCCGCGCCACGATCCATGGCATCGGCAAGGCCGACTTTGGATAGATAATATTCGCAGATTTCACGGCGTTCCTGCGCGGTGGCACGCGGGTAGACCTGATCCACCCCCAGTGCGACATTGTCGTAAGCCGTCATCCAGGGAAGCAGCGACGGCGCCTGAAAGACAACCGCGCGGTCCGGACCCGCATTGGTGACTTCTGTGCCATCCAGCACAATACCTCCCCCGGTAATCGGGTTAAGGCCCGCTGCCATCGACAGAACGGTCGACTTGCCGCAACCGGAGTGACCGATCAGGGTGATGAATTCACCCTTGTTCATTTTCAGATCAAATCCGTCGACAACGGTCAGCGGGCCTTTCGGCGTTGGATAGACCTTTTTGAGTTGAGCGAATTCCAGGTAACGGTTTTCGATCGGCGAATGGGCCGCGTCCAGATAGGCCTGGGGCAGTTCCTTGTCCGTCCCCTGATTGGCCGTTATCGGCACCACATTGGGCAGAACCAGTTCCTGCTCGATTTCGCTAACCCGCTCACTGCCGATTTCCATCAGATAGCTGGTGATGTCACTGCGCAACTGGATGAATTCGTCGCTGGAGTTCATCGAACCGCGATCGCGTGGCCGTGGCAGATCAACTTTGAATTCCTTGCCCAGGGTCGCGTGGGGCGCGGTGGTCAGGGGAATGATGCGGTCGGCCAGCAAAATGGCCTCATCCACATCATTGGTGATCAGGATGATTGTCTTCTTTTCCTTTTGCGAGATATCGGCGAACTCGTCCTGCAGTTTCGACCGGGTCAGCGCGTCGAGGGCCGACAAAGGTTCGTCGAGCAACAGCACTTCCGGCTGCATGGCCAGCGCCCGCGCCACGGCTACACGCTGACGCATGCCCCCAGACAGTTCAGCCGGTTTGCGGTCCAGGGCGTGCGACAGGCCCACCATCTCAATGTATTTTTCGATGATTTGCGCCCGCTCGTCCTTGCTCTTCGATTTAAAAACCTGATCGACGGCCAGCGCCACATTGCCGTAGACCGACAGCCAGGGCAGCAGCGAGTAAGACTGGAAGACAATGCCCCGTTCCTGGCCCGGACCCTCAATGTGTTGACCGCGGAACAGGACGGAGCCCTGATCCGGTTTGATCAATCCGGCAAGCGCCGAAATCAGCGTGGTCTTGCCGGAACCGGAGAACCCGACGATGGCGATAAACTCACCCTCTTCGACTTTCAGATTGATGCCGGAAAGGACGTCGGTGCGGTCGGCGCCCTCCCCGTAATGCTTCGACAGATCTGAGATTTCCAGGATTGTCATCACATCCTCCTAGCGGTTGGCCGAGAAGGTGAAGGCTTGCTGCAGGGTGTACATCACCCGGTCGAGCAGGAAGCCGATCAGACCGATGGTCAAGACAGCCACCATGATCTTGGCCAACGAGCTGGAGGAGCCGTTCTGGAATTCATCCCAGACGAATTTTCCAAGACCCGGGTTCTGCGCCAGCATTTCAGCGGCGATCAGCACCATCCAGCCCACACCCAGCGACAGACGCAGACCGGTGAAGATCAGCGGCAGCGAGGAAGGCAGCACCAGACGCGTGATNGTTTTCCAGGTCGGCAATTGCAGAACCCGGCCAACATTCATCAGGTCCTTGTCGACTGAAGCCACACCCAGCGCGGTGTTGATCAACGTTGGCCACATGGAGCACAGCGTCACGGTAATGGCCGAGATCAGCAGCGCTTTCGGCATCCACGGCCAGGGCGACGCGTAGGTGGCGGAAATGATCATCGTCACGATCGGCAACCAGGCCAGCGGCGATACGGGTTTGAATATTTGGATCAGGGGATTGACCGCCCCATTGACGGTTTTCGACAGGCCCATGGCAATGCCGAGGGGCACCGCGATGCTGGTCGCGATCAAAAAGCCGAGCCCGACGGTGACGAGCGAAGTCCAGATCTGGTCAAGATAAGTCGGCTTGCCCGTATAGGTGCGTTGCTTGACCTTCTCAGGCTTGCCCTGCTCCAGGTACTTGGCGTTGCGCTTGTCCTGCCGCTCATAGAATGCGGCGGCCTTTTCGCGTTCGCGCAGGTGATCTTTCCAAAGCACGCCCGCCTGTTCGGCGACTTCAACCGGCCCGGGCACGGCGCCCAGCGAGGTTTGCACCTTTGGCGCCAACACGCCCCAGGCGAGCAGGAACAGAACGATCCCGGCCAGCGGAACAAGCAGCGCGTTTTTCAGCTCATCCATCTGTTCGCGGATATTGTCGCCAACGGCGATCTTGAGCAGCGGGACCAGCCAGCCGAGGCCAAGGGCGGTCAACCAACTTGCGGATTTGTTGATGGCAGAAAAGAGCTTTTCGCGCTGCGGGCTGGGAGCTGCCGGCGCGATTTCATCTGTAATTGTGTTGGACGTATCGGCCATGGATTTGCCTTATGGAAGTCGCTTGAGGGAGGTGGTGTCGGTGATTGGAGGGGTGGACGGGCCACCCCTCCGATCTTCGTTGGGGCATCAGCCGTCGGCTGACTGTGAAAATTTCAGGCCGATATTGAGGCTGTCGATGTAGGCGTTGGGCTTGCGGCCGTCGTAGGGAATGCCATCGATGACATCGGCGGCCGGAGTTGGCGCCTTGTAGCCATCGGTTTCCCAAGGGAAGTCGGCTTCAGCCACATGACCTTCGTCAACCAACATGCGTGCGGCTTTCAGGTAGATGTCCGGGCGGTAGACGGATTTGGCCGTTTCGTGAAACCACTCATCCGACTTCGGCTCGGTGATCTGACCCCAGCGGCGCATCTGTGTTAGGTACCAGATGGCATCCGAATAATAGGGGTAAGTCGCGTAGTAGCGGTAGAACACGTTGAAGTCCGGCACAGGACGCTTGTCGCCCTTTTCATATTCAAACGTGCCGGTCATCGAGTTGGCGATGACTTCTGCATCCGCACCGACATATTCGGAACGGGCCAGGATCTCCACCGCTTCCATGCGGTTGGCGTTGTCGTTTTCATCCAGCCACTTGGCTGCGCGGATCAATGCCTTGGTTATGGCCAGGGTGGTGTTTGGATATTTTTCGGTGAACTCCTTGGTCAGGCCAAAGACTTTTTCCGGGTTGTTCTTCCAGATTTCGTAGTCGGTGATGACCGGCACACCGATGCCTTTGAAGACCGCTGCCTGGTTCCAGGGCTCACCCACGCAATAACCGTAGATGGTGCCGGCTTCGAGCGTCGCAGGCATCTGCGGTGGCGGTGTGACAGACAGCAGCGCGTCGGCCTTCAGCTGACCGGATGTATCGGTCGAGGAATAGAAGCCCGGGTGGATGCCACCGGACGCCAGCCAATAGCGCAACTCGTAGTTATGGGTGGATACCGGAAAGACCATGCCCATGTTGAACGGCTTGCCTTCGGAAATGAACTTGTCAACCACCGGCTTCAGGGCATCGGCCTTGATCGGATGGATCGGCTTGCCTTCAGCGTCTTTTGGAATGTTCGGCTTCATCATTTCCCAGATTTCGTTGGAAACCGTGATGCCGTTGCCGTTCAGGTCCATGGAGAACGGGGTAACGATATGAGCTTTGGTGCCGTAGCCGATGGTGGCTGCAAGCGGCTGACCTGCAAGCATATGCGAACCATCGAGCTCACCGGTGATGGTACGGTCAAGCAGCACCTTCCAGTTGGCCTGTGGCTCCAGAGTAACAAACAGGCCTTCGTCTTCGAAGTAGCCCTTCTCATATGCAATGGCGAGCGGCGCCATGTCGGTCAGTTTGATGAAACCGAATTTCAGTTCGTCTTTTTCAACGTCCAGTTCTTCGGCAAACGATGGCATAACGACGGAGCCGGCAAGCATCAGCGAGGTGCCTGCCGCAAGGATCGTTCTGCGGGTGAGTGATTTGAAAGTCATGTGCCAACTCCTGCGGCTTTGGCTGTTGCGCCAATAAAAAAAGCCGCTGAATCGAGGGCAAAATCCTGGGAGGAGGAAGGATTTTGGCTCGGTTCAGCGGCATTGCTGTTTCAGTGTCCGACAGCGGACAAGGGATATGATTGGCCGATTCCGCTTCAATGGCAAGACACCACACAATGCTGTGACAAACCGCCAAATCTTATTATTTTCAGCATGTTACACGAGCTATGCAAAATATGCATAGCAGCCATGCAACAAAATTTGCACAATGAAAGAACAAATTTGCCGGATGCCTATTTTTTAGGCGAAGTGCCTCTGAGCTGAAACATAGGCTTCAACCTGGCTTGGATCGAATTTCAACAGGTCGAAAAATCCGTCAGGCCCAAGACGCAAAGTGCCACCGGTGGAGCCGATCGGTTGCGACACCTCCAGGGCCCCTTCCACCTTCATGTCGGTCGGCGGCAGGTCGATGCCCAGCGGCATCAAAGCAGCCCGGTAGATGTCGGCGCGGTAGGCGCTCGCGGCCCGTTGTGCATGAGCCGGGTCAAAGTCGATTTGCCCCCATCGGACCATTTGCGAATAAAACCACAGCGCGTGGCTTTGCCAGGGAAAGGTGGCCAAGCGGTCCGCCGGCAAGAAGAAGTCCTCGACCAGGGTCGCCCTGCCCGACAGATCGGCAAATCGCCCAGTGAAACTCGGCAAGATCTCTTCCGGCGCTGCACCAATATAATTGGCCTGGGACAGCAGTTTCGCGAGATCTTCCCAGTTTTCCTTGCGGGCACACCAGCACGCGGCGCGATAGACCGCCCGCACCAGTTTTTGCGCGGCATCCGGATGCGCCTTCAAGAAGGGCATGGAAACCGTCAGCACCTTTTCCGGGCTGGACCGCCAAATCGACGACTTGGTGGTCAGCAAGCGCCCCAGCCCCTGGTTGACGGCAACGCTGTTCCAGGGTTCACCAACACAAAACAGATCAACCGCGCCCGAAGCCATGGCGTCCGGCATCAGCGGCGGCGGCACAATGGCAATCTCGACGTCAACATCCGGGCGTATGCCAGAGGCGGCCAACCAGTAGCGCAACTCGTAATTGTGGGCGGAGTGCGGGTGCACAACACCGCAGGTGAGCTTGCGCCCGCGCTGTTGTTGAAAATCCGGCAGCACGTTTTTAAGTCCGACACCGGCCTGGCGGGCATCCAATCCGCGCCAGTCCGGGTGTTTCTGCAAGAGCAGACTGGCCAGGTCGCGACTCACGGTGACCGCATTGCCCCCAAGGCCGAGAGCCATGGGCACCGCCACATCCATGCGCATCGAGCTGAGCCCCAACAGGCCGGCGATCGGCAGCGGCGCCAGCATTTGGGCCGCCTGAAAATGGCCGACAACCATCCGGTCGCGAATATTGGCCCAACTGGACTCACGGATCAGGTTGAGCGCCAGCCCTTCCTCACGGGCAAAGCCTAATTCATGGGCAGCGATGATTACGGATGCATCCACGAGAGGCATAAAGCCAATATCGATGTTGTGGGTCATTCGCCGTCTCCTTTGTCGGCACCCGGCGCCAGCAGTTCAGCTGCCGACACCAGACGCTCGGCCACGTCGCTGATTTTGCGGTTTTGGTTCATCGCGGTGCGCCGCAGCAACGCGTAGGCCTCCTCTTCGGAAAGCCCTTTGGAGCGCATCAGCAAGCCTTTGGCCCGGTCGATTTGTTTGCGGCCTTGCAACTCGCTGCGTGTGGCTTCCAGCTCCATGGCCATTTTGTGGAACGCCTTGAACCGCCGGATCGCCGCATCAATGACCGGCTTGACCCGATTTTTTCTCAATCCATCAACCACATAGGACGAAACGCCGGCATCGATTGCTTGTTCAATCCAGGCTGGATCCGACTTGTCGACAAACATGGCGATCGGTTTCCGAACAGCGCGGGAAATGGAGAAGTAAGATTCCAACAGGTCCCGGCTGGGATGTTCGATGTCGACAACAATGACGTCGGGCTGCACGGATTCGATCTTTTCAACCAGCCCATGAAGCCCGGTGGCAATCGTCACAATTGTGCCGTCGTGTTCAACCAGCCCAGCCTCGATGATCGACGCACGAATGGCGTTGTCATCGACGATCAATACAGACAGTTTTTCCAAGAAACTCGATTGGGTTGCATGACGGATCCAACCAAAGATCAGCAAAATTCATGCCAGAAAGCGGCGAGGACGCGGCGCGTACGCGTAGCGTAACCGGCGAGACGTCTTATCGAGCTGTAGGAAATGCAAGCTGCCGAGCACCGAAAGACCGGCAGCCTGAACCGCCCTAGGTGAGCATGGCGTAACCGGCCAGGCCTGCCAGAATGACGTTCATCAAGAAGGCTGCCACATAGGTCATGGTTCGGGGACCTCCGGCAACCTTGCCAACACCGCTGTAATACACCGCCCAATAGGCGATCCGCAGCACAACATGCAGACCGACCAGCCAATTGATAAGCAACGGGCTGACGCCAGCAAAGATGGCCAGGATTGTGGTCGCAATCAGCACCGAAAAGTTTTCGGTCGAATTGTGATATGTCCGCAAAATACGGAAATTTGTGTTGGCGTGGGTACCCTTCAACGGCAAGCCCGGCACTTCCTCGCCATTGGCGAAGCCCAGAACACCGGCCAAAAACCCTTGAATCAGAACCGTCAGGCACAACACCAAGAGCCACACAAAGGTGGGGGTATAGGGGGTGAGCAGAGGCAAGCTATCCATCATCGAATCCATCGAAATTCTCCTTGTTCAAAACCAGCAGACTCATGGCTGCTGTACCAACAAGACGAACGGCAATTCTGGATTCAGACATCAGCGCCCAAAAATTTATGGAAAGCGCTTTGCAATGCGTTGAACCACGCTTGCGATTGCCGATTATTTGGGACACCAAAACATCAATATTGGATAAGGTCGCCAACCCCGGTGCGCCGATCATCTTCACCTTGCGCGATGACCCGGCCCAGGAACCGGCCTATCCGGCCAAGGTTGCCGAACTGGCGGCGTCGGGCGCCTGGACGGAAGTCTGGTCCAGCGCTGGCGTGCACTCCATGCCCTATGGTGCTGATGAGGTGACCCACCGCATTCATGTCTATCGCAAGACCTAGATGAAACGCTGGCCCGCCAAGGCTCAGAGCAATTGCGCGCGGAAATAGGCCACGTTGAAGGCCAGACCCGGCAACAGCCACTGAAACAGTCTGACAACATTCAGTACGGAGTCGTCGCCGCCG
>JABSRX010000044.1 GCA_013214695.1 Rhizobiaceae bacterium
GCCTGGAGCCGCAACAAATTGGCTATCTGGAAACCCATGGCACAGGCACACCCTTGGGTGACCCGATTGAAGTCATGGCGATCGCGCGTGTGCTTTGTGAAAGCCGAAGTGACCCGCTCTATCTGGGATCGGTGAAAACCAATGTCGGTCATCTGGATTCGGCAGCGGGCATTGTCGGCTTGATGAAAGTTGTGTTGTCGCTGCAGCATCAGACGATCCCGCCGCATCTCAACTACGCAAACCCCAACCGGCATATTCCGTGGGACGACTGGCCGTTGAAAGTGCCAACGGAAAACGTGTCATGGGAAGGGGAGAAGCGTTTCGGAGGAATCAGCGCATTTGGCATGAGCGGCACCAATGTGCACCTCATCATTGGAGAAGCACCCGGTTCAGATCGTGCCAAAACTGACGCTTCGGGCTCCCATGCTGGCGGTGAACATATGCTGGCGCTTTCAGCCCAAGCACCAACCGCGTTGCCTGAACTTGCCGGACGCTACGCAACCCTGCTTGCCGACAATGGGAAGCTGGACTTGCAAGATCTGTGCGCCTCTGCAGCAACTTGCCGATCGCATTTGGGCCATCGGGCAACCTTCGTTGCCAATTCGCCCGAGGATTTGAGGCAATCACTTGAACAGTTTGCCGCTGGCGACGAAAGCGCCGCCGCCTCAAGCGGCAGCATCCCGCGGCGCGCGCCTAAACTGGCATTTCTGTTCACGGGGCAGGGTGCCCAACAGATCGGTATGGGCAAAGATCTGTATGACGCCCATCCGCGTTTTCGATACTGGCTCGACCAATGCGCGGACCTGTTGGAACCGCATCTTGACCAGCCGTTGCTGGACGTCATGTGGTCAGGCGATTTGCTCCATCAGACTGCCTATACCCAGCCTTGCCTGTTTGCGATCGAATACGCCTTGGCCAAGCTGTTTGAAGAGTGGGGTGTGGAGCCGGACCTGTTGCTCGGTCACAGCATCGGTGAGTATGCCGCGGCCTGCATAGCCGGTGTGTTCTCACTCGAAGACGCGCTGCGCCTGGTCGCGGCACGAGGACGGCTGATGCAGTCGCTGCCAGCGGGTGGGCAAATGGTCAGCGTTGCCGCCGATGAAGAAACGGTGCGCAATGCAATTGGGACAGAGCCCCTGGTGTCAATCGCGGCGGTCAATGCGCCCAACAGCATCGTCATTTCGGGTGACGGAACGGCGATGCGATCCATTGTCGATCGGCTGGGCAAGGACGGTGTGAAGACCACGGCTTTGAAGGTTTCTCATGCCTTTCATTCACCCATGATGGATCCGATTCTCGAAGAGTTCCGATCCGTTGCATCAACGGTTGAATTTAAACCGCCCACCAAGACGCTGATGTCGAACGTAACCGGCGAACCTTGGGGTGAGGAACAACTGTCGGCCGATTATTGGGTCGACCATCTGCGTGGGGCCGTTCGTTTTGCCGATGGCATCGCCTATGCTCAATCGAAGAAATTCCAGACCTTTGTTGAAATCGGGCCGCGGGCCACGCTTTCAGGATTGGGCCGGGCTTGTGTGTCTCCCGACTATGGGACCTGGCTGCCTGCGTTGAGGCCAGATCACGAATGGCCGACCCTTATCAATTGCGCGGCCGAGTTGTTTGTGCGCGGTATTGAAATCGATTGGCACCGCTTCTACGCCTATCATGACACCAAACGCCTTCAATTACCCAATTATCCGTGGCGCTATCAGCGCTGCTGGACGGATGTCGTCTCCACCGGTGGCAATGGCCAACGCATGCATCCGCTGGTGCATCGCCGCATCGATAATGCCAGCAACAGTTTCATCTTCGAATCGAGCTTGAGCTCGGCCAGTCCCGCTTATCTCGATGATCATCGCGTGTTCGGCAGCGTGGTGTTTCCTGCCAGCGCATTTTTCGAGATGGCAATGGTCGTCGCGCGCACGATCTTCCAGCAGGATGAAGTTGCACTGACCAATGTCTCGATCGGTCGGGCCCTGCTCCTGTCCGAAGAGCCGGTCACCGTTCAGATGATCGCCACGCCCAAAGTTGACCGCTTCGACTTTGAAATCAGCAGCCGTGTGCTGGAAGGATCGGAATGGGTGTGGGTGCAGCATACGACGGGAACCTTGGAACGTCGTTTGCCCAGCCCAGCCGCTGCGATCGACATTGCTACGACGCTTGAACACTATATCGAACCGGTGGATGTCGGTGAATTGTCGACCCGATTTGAAGCGCGCGGTCTCGAATATTTCCCGCGGTTCCGCGCCATTGAAGCCATTCACAGGCCAACTGACGAGAGCGCCGATGGCACACGCAGTGCATTTGCGCGCATTGAGCTGCCCTCTGAGGCCGTTTTGCCCGGTGACAGCTACCGGATGCATCCCGTCATCACAGATGCCAGTTTCCGGATCGCCGAAGCCATTTTCTCGGACCAGGATGTGGAGCATATTCATCTGCCGTTTGGGATCGGTGGCTTCAGCTGTGATCACGCGGCGAGCGGTACCATTTGGGTGCGAGCAACGGCTCGGCAAATGGATGAAACACGCGTTGTCGATTTGGAACTGTTTGACGAAGCGGGCGAGCGGGTCGCAACCGTGGAACAACTTACATTGCGCTCCGTGCCGGTGTTCAGCCTGAAGCGCGCCATAGCCAAGCCGCGCGCGGCAGCTGATGTGCTCAACGAATGGCTCTATCAGTTTGATTGGGAAGAGGTCGACGAAGCGCCGGCCGAAGAGGGTGGTGTCGAAGGTGACTGGCTTGTTCTGGCGGATGCCGGCGGAACGGGCGAAGCGTTGGTGGAGCATTTGAAGGCGACGGGCCAAACCGTGCATCTGGCGCGGGACCCGTCGGCCATTGAAGCTCTTCGGCAAACGGGCGATATGTCTTCGATTGCTTCGGTTGTCCACATGTGGGGCATGGATGCCAACGAAACGGCGCCTGAAGCGGCACTGCTTGCGAGCCTCGAGGCTTTCCAAGGCTTTTCCCGGACAGGCATTGCTGCCAAGCATTGGTTCGTCACCAAAGGAGCACAGTCCGTTGCTGCGGATGATGTGGTATCTCCTTGGCAAACCCGCTTTTGGGGATTTGGAAGGACCCTTCAGGTCGAACACCCTGAACAATTGGGGGGGTGCGTAGATCTGGATCCACGCGTCGCTTCCGAAGCCGACAATCTCAAACTGCTGGTGGATGAATTGGCCAGTGGTGGAAACGATACGGAAGTTGCCTTCCGTGGCGCGACCAGAAGGGTTGCCCGATTGGTTCGGCCGGAGGCCTGTCCACCAAACATCGATCCACATGCGCCTTTGGAGCTCGACGGAGAGGCATCGTACCTTGTGACCGGCGGTGTCGGCGCGCTTGGCTTGCTGGTTGCGCAATATCTGGCAACCTGCGGTGCTCAACACCTGATCCTAACCGGAAGAAGTGGCGTCTCGACCGATGACCAGCGTACCGTGCTGCATGCATTGGAAGATGCTGGAGTGAAGGTTGATGTAGTGGCCGCCGACATGGGTAAGGCCGACGACGTTGCCCGTGTGCTCGCCATGGCGCCCCGATTGCGCGGTATTGTGCACGCTGCCGGTATTTTGGATGACGGCATGCTGGCCCAGCAGACTGCTGAACGCTTCACGCGGGTTGCCGGCCCAAAAGTTGACGGCGCCTGGAACCTGCATCAGCAAACCTTGGATCGCACACTCGATTTCTTTGTCCTGTTTTCTTCCGTCGCCTCTGTCATGGGCTCGCCGGGACAGTCCAACTATGCCTGTGCCAACGCGTTCATGGATGGCCTGGCTCACTACCGTAAACAGCAAGGATTGGTTGCCACCGCCATCAACTGGGGCCCCTGGGCTGATGTAGGTATGGCGGCTTCCGACGTTGTTTTGCAACGGCTGATGAACGATGGCTGGCAAACGATGAACGCCGGGCAGGGAACCGACTTTATTGCGCATCTGCTGACGGCGCGGGACCTGCCGCAGGCGGCTGTCATTCCAGTTGATTGGGCGCAGTTCACACAACGGGTGCCGGGCGCTTCTGATTGGAGCACCTTGAAGCATCTGATACCGGCTGAAGGCACGAGCCCGCTGACAACAAGTTCCGCTGACGCGGCAGCTGAGAGAGTGAAGTCGGCGGCGCCGGCGGAGCGCGTCGATCTCATTTGCTCCTATCTGCTGGAACGCATTGCCCAGACGCTGCGCGTCCCAGCCGCCAATCTCGACGCCTTTGCCCAACTGAGTGCATTGGGTGTGGATTCGCTGACAGCTGTGGAACTGCGGATCTGGGTACAGGGCGATCTGAATGTTGAGCTTGCCGTTGAGCAATTGTTTACGACACCAAGTATTCGTGACCTTGCTGCCACCATCGACCAACTTTTGGGCGGGGAGGCTGGATCTGGCGAACAAAAGGTTGCGTCCAAAAATGGCGCGTCCAGCTGGGTGATTTGTCCGCAATCGCGTCCTGACGCAAAGTCTCGCTTGATTTGTTTCCCTTACGCCGGAGGTGGTGCATCGGCCTTCAACGACTGGGTGGATGTCGTTCCAGAGGACATTGAGCTCTGCGTTATCCAAATGCCCGGACGTGAAGAGAGACTGGGTGAGCCTCTGATCACCGATATGACGTCGCTGGTGGAAACAATCGTTCAGGAGATCGGGCCCTATACGGACAAACCGTTTGCGTTTCTCGGGCACAGCATGGGGGCGATCGTTGGTTTCGAAACGGCCAATCGACTGCAAGCCATGGGTGGCCCAAAGCCGGAGCACCTGTTTTTGTCGGCACGGGCGGCGCCGCACCTGGAGAAAAGAGATACACCGCTGCGGGATCTTGCCAATGAAGAATTCATCGAGCGATTGCATGGCACCTATGGCGCCGTGCCAGAAGCGATACGCAAGAGCGCCGAACTCCAGGACGTGTTCTTGCCAATCCTGCGCGCCGATGTGACGCTATTGGAAACCCACATTGACCAGCGCGCGGATCTTCTGGACATTCCCATTACTGCAATTGGTGGGGCAAGCGACCCAGCGATTTCAGTTGATATGCTGGCAGGATGGAAGGACAGAACAACAGGCCAATTTGAGCAGCATGAATTGCCGGGCGATCACTTCTTCATTCATGGGCAGCGTCATGAGGTGATGGCGTCGATCGTCGCGCATTTGTCGGCCAAACGGTAACCAACGAGGACGGATTTGATGAGTAAAGAGCGAGTGATCATTGCCGGTGGCGGCATTGCGGGTCTGACACTGGGACTGACTCTGCATCAGATTGGCGTTCCGTTTATCGTGCTTGAAGCAGCAAGCGAGATGCGTCCCCTGGGCGTGGGCATCAACATTCAACCAAATGCCGTTCGCGAACTGTTCGATCTGGGTTTGGACGCAGAACGCCTCGATACCATCGGCGTGCCCGCGCAGGAATGGGCCTTGGTCGGTTTGAACGGTCGGGAAGTCTATGCCGAACCGCGCGGCCTGGAGGCCGGGTACAATTGGCCGCAATATGCCGTTCACCGCGGACAAATGCACATGCTGCTTTACAACACGCTCATCGAACGCGCCGGTGAAGATGCGGTGATGCTGGATGCCCGGGTCGAAGGGTACAGCCAAACAGACGCGGATGGAGTTGTTGCAACGCTGCGCCGCGGAGACGGCTCTGAGGAAACGCTGTCTGGCAGTCTGCTGATCGGAGCCGACGGCATTCATTCGCGGGTGCGTGCCCAAATGCATCCGGACCAGGCGCCCATCCATTGGGGTGGTGCGGTCATGTGGCGTGGCACCATTCGCGCCAAACCCTTGCGCACGGATTCGTCATTTGTTGGCCTCGGTACCCACCAAAACCGAATGGTCATTTATCCGATCTCCAAAACCGATTCCGATGGCACGGCATTGATCAACTGGATCGCCGAAGTGACCATGGACAACAGTGAGGGTTGGCAAAGCGATTCCTGGTTCAAGGAAGTGACCATCGACAGTTTCGCGCATCATTTCGAGGAGTTCCGCTATGACTGGCTGGATGTACCACAAATGCTGCGGCAAGCGGATTGCGCCTATGAGAACCCGATGATTGACCGCGATCCGGTGGACACCTGGGTGGATGGCAGTGTTGCGCTGATGGGTGACGCTGCCCATGCCATGTACCCGACGGGCTCCAATGGCGCGAGCCAGGCGATTGTCGATGCCCGCGTTCTGGGCGCTGCCATGTTGGCGCACGGCGTTACGTCAAAGGCGTTGAAGTCCTATGACGACCTTTTATGCGCAAAGGTGTCGGAACTGGTCTTGCGCAACCGATCGGCTGGCCCGTTCGGCCTGCTCAATATTCTCAACGATCGGTGCGGCGGCATTTTCGACGACATTGAAACAGTCATTCCAGAGCAGGAACGCAAAGACTTTATGGCGAAATACAAGGCTGCTGCAGGCTTTGCCATCGAAACGCTCAACAATTCGCCCTCGACCATAACTGCCGGTTCCAAAGTATCTTAGACTGTCGGAGTTTATTGTTGCGGTAAATCGCTTTGAATTTGCACGATTAACCACACTCTTTGTTGATCGATATTGGTGCTGTCCAATACCAAACACTTGTACTAGAAGTANTGTGTTCCCAAACGTCAACTTGTTCGGGAATGCGATGCGGCGGTGTGCAGATGTATTGTGTTTTAGGGGCCCGCCATGGCCAAGGTGCCGACGACGTTTTCCTTCGCTTCTGAGGGTATCGACCCAGCCTATCAGTCTTCGGTAGCGGAGCGACCAAAATCTGTCAGCAAGATGTTGGCTGGCTTGATATGTTTCTTTGCGGTTTTGATGTCCGCAAGCATGGTCCATGCTGCCTGCAAGAGCGGTGCGCTCGGCACGCATCGGACTTTGCCGGTCGATGCCAGCAAGTTCCGAACATTCAATGGCACTGAAAAAGCTCTGGGGCTGCGCGACAAAGAGGTTATCCTGACATTTGATGACGGGCCGATCGGGCGCAATACGGCAAATATTCTGAAGGCGTTGGAAAAGGAATGCGTCAAGGCGACCTTCTTTTTCGTTGGAAAAATGGCCCGCGCCTATCCTCACCAAGTCCGCCAGGTCGTGCGGCAGGGTCATACTCTGGCGCATCACACCCATGGACACGAGGTGTTGCCGAAATACTCGACCAAGAAAGCCTCGCGCATCGTCGACCGTGGGGTGAAGGGTCTGCAGAAGATCGCCTATGGTGATTCCAGCCATAAGCCGAGGACGCCGTTCTTTCGCTACCCCTACTTGGCAAGCAGCAAACGCACAGACCGCCTTCTGGCCCATAAAGGCTTGGTTGCCTTCGGTGCCAATATCGATTCACTCGACTGGAAGATCAAAAACTCAAAGCGCATTCACGACAACATCATGCGCCAGTTGAAGCGCAAGCGTCGCGGCATCATTTTGATGCACGACATTCATGCGCGGACGGCCAAGATGCTGCCCGGGCTGCTACGCAGTTTGAAAGCGGGTGGCTACAAGGTCGTCCATATCGTGCCCAAACAGGGTGGCACCCAGATTGCCATGGGGGCGGTAGACGAACCGAAAAAAGGAAAGGGCAAGTCGGTCAAACGGCGCACCAAATTCAAGCGTTTGAGCAACCGACAGATCGCCAAGCTCAGTGCGCGGGAGCAGAAGCTCTATTGGACCCGTTACTGGTATGTGAAACGCGGACGAAAGATCCCTCGTCACTTGCGCTGACCGGCTCACGTAGGGCCGACACAAAGCGTTTTTGTTGGGCTTAGGTCAAACCGTCAGCAATTGCTTCACGTCTTCTTGGTCAAGCGTTTCAGGCGCGCCACTATGCACGACTTCGCCGCGATCCATGATGTAGACGTAATCGCCAATCTCTCGACAGAAGTCGAGATACTGTTCGACCAGCAAAATCGAAATTCCTCGGTCCCGCAGGGTCTGAAGAGCCCGGCCGATGTCCTTGATGATCGAAGGTTGGATGCCTTCGGTCGGTTCATCGAGGATCAGTAGTGTTGGACGCAAAACGAGTGCACGGGCGATGGCCAATTGCTGCTGTTGGCCGCCTGACAGATCACCGCCCCGCCGGTGCAGCATGTCGCCGAGAACCGGAAAGAGCTCAAAGATTTCTTCCGGAATTGTACGCTGCTTGCGCGGCAGGGCTGAAAAACCCGTTTGCAGGTTTTCCCGTACCGTGAGCAGGGGAAAGATCTCACGCCCCTGGGGGACAAATCCGATGCCGGTGCGTGCCCGGTCATGCACTTTCATTTCGGTCAATTGCTTGCCCGAATAACTGGCGCCACCGAATTGCACTGGCTCCAGGCCAATGATNGATCGCAGCAGGCTGGTTTTACCGACGCCATTGCGCCCCAAAACGCAGGTGATCTTGTTCTCTGCCACCTCCAGAGACGTGCCGCGCAATGCGATGGAGGAACCGTAAGACAGATGGATGTTCTCAACGTTCAACATGATCAGCGCCCCAGATAGACATCAATGACGCGTTGATCACTGCTGACATGATCCAGCGTTCCCTCCGCCAGAACAGCGCCTTCGTGCAAGCAAGATACCTTGACGTCGAGATTGCGCACGAAGTCCATATCGTGTTCGACCACCACAATGGTGTGATCTTTGGCAATGTCGCGCAGCAGCCTGGCTGTCTCCTCGGTCTCCGCGTCGGTCATGCCGGCAACTGGCTCGTCGACCAGCAGTAGTTTCGGATCCTGTGAAAGCAACATGCCGATCTCCAACCACTGCTTTTGGCCGTGGGAGAGGTTGGCCGCGATCGCATCGCGTTTCGAACTTAAGCGGATTGTCTCCAGAATTTCATCAATGCGCTCGCTTTCAACGGCAGCTCGTGCGCCAAACAACATCGATTTGATTGAATGGCCGCCCGACATGGCGAGCAGCAAATTGTCTTCAACGCTATGGCTTTCGAACACTGTCGGCTTTTGAAATTTGCGGCCAATGCCCATTGACGCGATGGCCGATTCATCGTGGGCCGTCAGATCGGTCTCACCGTTGAAATAGACATAGCCTTCATCCGGTTTGGTCTTGCCGGTGATGATGTCCATCATGGTGGTTTTGCCCGCACCATTGGGCCCAATGATGGCCCGCATTTCCCCTGGTTCCAGCATTAAAGAAAGGCCGTTGATGGCCTTGAACCCGTCAAAGGCGACGCTGACATTGTCGAGATAGAGCATGGCCGAGGTCAGTTTGGAGTCCATTTCGTAGCCCTCTACTCAGCCGCCTG
>JABSRX010000045.1 GCA_013214695.1 Rhizobiaceae bacterium
GCAATGGTGATGTTCATGGCGTTTTCACCTTCAAGATTGGCCACCATCGTGCCGCGCAACTGCTTGCGCTTGATGCCTAGAACCAGCTTTTTGCCCCGCAGACGACCGGAGACAATATCCAAGCCTTTGCCCTTGGCGCCATCGAGGAACTGGCCGCGATAGGAGCCGCCACGCTTGGTGACAATGGCTTCAATCGGCTGGGAAAACAGGCCAACCCGGCAACTTCCGGCGAGTTTCATGCCAACCTTTCCGGGCGTTTGGCCTTCCAGGTTGCAGGTGAAACGGGTGTTTTTGTAAGGACCGGCCACAATCTTGCCAGCGCCGGACCACTGGCCCTGAACATTGGTGAAATAGCTGCGCTCGCTCGCATGCGCACCAAAGGTGGCGCATGAAAGCGCGAGAGCAAGCCCAATACTTGGCTTAATGGCGTCGGTCAGAAAACTCATTACATAAATACCCGATCTGTTTCACGCAGAGTATTAACTATAATGGTTAACGTAATCCTGCCGGTAAGGAAATGGCAAAGGCATTTTCATCACGAAGTGTTTCAAGACTTGTCAGGTGCGACTTCTTTGCCAGACAGATTGACCAATTCTCCCATAAAATCAGAAACTGAGAGGCGGGTTTGGTCTGTAAAGGGCAGGGGACGGCACAAGTCGATGGCGGCAATGCCGATTCGGGCCGTCAACATGCCGTTGATGACCCCTTCGCCGAGGCGCGATGAGAATTTGGCAGCGACACCCTGACCAACCAATTGCTGTATCAATCCGTCACCAACGGCAATGGTGCCGGTGACCGCCAGATGGCCGACCACATTGCGGGCCAAGCGCCAGAAACCGAACGTGCCGGGACGGCCACCGTAAAGATCTGCGATCTGACGGATCAGTTTGGTGTTTTCGTAGAGCACATACCCAACATCAACCAGCGCACGTGGGCTGACGGCAGTGACCACACTGACGCGCTTGGCGGATGCCATAACAAGCCGCTTGGCTTGTTGATCCAGCGGCTGAATCAAGTCCCGTTCCACCAGGGAAATCAGATCTGCACCATCGATAATTTGGCTACGGTGCTCCTTGACCAACGATCGACCGCGGGCGGTATCAGGCCGTTGTCCGTAGAGGTCGAGCAGTTGATCGGCCACCCTCTGCGCCGCTTTCATGTCGTCTTTTTCCGTGGCCGCCTGAGCTGCCCCACGCAACTGATCGATCTTGGCCATGCGCGACAGGCCCCAGAATTCGCGTATGGCCATGGCAAAGGCGGCCAGAACCAACAAGGCAACCAATCCGGTTGCCAACCACCCCAGCCAGTCGTTGCGGGCAAACAGGGAGGTGACAAGGTCGTCGATCCACACGCCAATGGCCAGCGTCACCAGTCCGGTCAATGCAATCCAGAACAAACGGCCCCAGCTCAATCGCCTTTTGCTTGCGGACAATGCGGGCGGTGGGGGTGGCGTCAATTCGGCGGCCAGATCCTGTGGTGAAATTGTCTCCGGGGCCGAACGCTGCGCTGCTTCATCGGGCACTTCTCGCAGCTTGGGCGCTGCCTTTTGCGACGTGTCAAACGATCGCGGCTTGCGTTTCGTAGGCTTAGCCTTGGCCGCCGCTGGTTTTTCAGAACCAGCCTCCTTCTCGACAGGCTCGTCCAGATTGAAGGCCCGCGGGGCGCGTCGCGTGGTGGTCTTTTTGCTGCCGTCGCTCACTTCAGATGATCTCCCAACAGAAATTCCAGGGCGCGATCCAACCGGATATGGGGCAGGGACAGGGTCATGCCCTCGACGGTTTTTTCAAGCTTCGGTGGCGTGAATCGCAGGAAATTCAAATCCCCGGCCTGGTGGTCTTCCTGCAATACGTCAGCCGGATTATCGGGCAGGTCACCCGGGAACAGGGCGGTTTGTGACTTGCCGTCAAACTGCTGTTTCCCAAGCATCTCTCCGGCCAAAGGCGTGCCGACAATCACAGGCAAAACCTCATTCTTTTCAGTTATTTCCGCTTCTTTTGTAGCGCGTATGGCCGCCATGGCGACAACCTCTGTTTCAGCGCCGCTAAAGGCTGCTTTCTGGGCCGCCTGTTCCACCAACCTGGCCAGAATGGCTTCCAGCCGGTCGTGGTTTTCGTGGTGCAGATGGTCTGCCTTGGTGGCGGCAAAGAGGATTTTGTCGGTGCGCGTGCTGAACAAGGAGGTCAGCCAATTGCGCTTCCCGTGATTGAAACATTCCAGAATGTCGGCCAGAGCCTTTTCGAGATCTGTCACGGCGGCCGAGCCGGCATTCAGAGCCTGCAGAACATCGACGAGCACGATCTGGCGATCGATACGGGCAAAGTGCTCACGGAAGAACGGCTTGACGACGATGGTCTTGTAGGCCTCGTAACGGTGCTTCATCAGCGCGTGCAGAGTTTCAGTCTGGGCGGATGCGTCGTCCGGCAGGTCCAGCGGTGCAAAAGTGAGAGCCGGGGACCCTTCCAGGTCACCGGGCATCAAAAAGCGCCCGGGCGGCAGGGTCGACAGGGCCGTCTTGTCCTGCCGACAGGCCCGCAGATAGGCGGTGAATTCCAGGGCCAGTTGCCGCGCCATGCCCTCATCGGCCTCGCCAGCCGGGTCCTGTGATTCAACCAGTTTCAACCAGTCCTTTGCCTCGGCTTTGCGGTTGGGCAGGCGAGCCAATTGCATGGCTTCGGCTGACCATTCTTCATAGGACTTGCCCAGCAGGGGTAGATCGAGAAGCCATTCACCGGGGTAATCAACGATGTCCAGGGTCAGGCTTCCGGCGCCGAATGTGCGTGACCAGCCACTGGCTGATTCAAATTCGATTTTGACCCGGATTTCCGAAATCGAACTGGTCGATTGCGGCCACAGCCGCTCGTCGAGCAGGGCCTGCAAATGTTCTTCGTATTGGAACCGTGGAATGGCGTCATCCGGCTGCGGTGCGAGCTTGGCACGCGCAATGCGCCCTTCTGCCTGTGCCGCAAAAAGCGGCAGACGACCCCCATGCAGCAAATTATGGATCAGGGCAGTGATGAACACGGTTTTGCCCGCCCGCGACAGGCCAGTGACACCAAAGCGAAGGCCGGGTTCAAAAAGGCCCGTGGCGGCGTCGGACAGATTGTCCAGCGCGATACGGGCATCATCGGCAAATGTGGTGATTTTATTCAAAGTCTGGTCTCGGCGGGGTCAACTCAATCCATATAGGGACCGAATTGCGGCATTACAGGTTTTCTGCCGGGATTGCCGGTGCAGGCCATGTCAGGCGCCATCGCTGGGGTCTTCTTCCAGATCGCGAGGCCGTACCAGTTGATTTAAAGACCCGCTGCCCCGGCCAATTTGCGTCCACTCTGCAGCATCAAAGCTCAAAATGGCCATGGTGGCGGTACCGAAGTGGTGGGCCATCAGCTTTTCGGCGGCCGGGCTGCTCGGGCTGGTGAGGTATCGGGTGAATTCGTCACAGGTTGGATTGTGGCCGATAATCATGATCGAATCGGCCGATTGGGCCGACAAGGCATCGAGATAGTCGTCCATACGTCCGTGATACAGGGATTTGACGATTTCGACCGGTGTTTCACCGAGCGCCGTCTGGATACCGCGATGGGTGGCCTGGGTGCGGGTCGACGGCGAACACAGCACCTGATCAATGGTGATTTCCGAGGCTGCAAGCCATGCATTCAGGCGTTCCACCTGACGTTCGCCACGCTTGTTCAGCGGTCTTTCAATGTCACCTAACCCGGGATGAGCCCAGGAAGATTTGGCGTGACGGAGGATATACAGGTGTTTCATGCGTTTTCCCTACCCACGTGCAACCCGTTTGCCAATAGTCGGCGCCGATGAACAAGTCACGCAATTGTTTCAATGCCCTGATAATCCGACGAAAACGACAACTATCAACAGAGGTGCTCAATTGTCATTGCATCGCTATTTTTGGTGCTTGAAGCGGAACCAGAGGGCCGTTATACCGGCGCTAGAAGTGCATGGCGTAACCAAAAGTTCCCATGTTTTGGATTCGGTAAGGGAGTTTTTATGACGGCCAAGACCAAGGAATATGTACCCTCCGATGACGAGGAGTTCATGAATCCAAAGCAGCTGGCGTATTTCAAAGAGAAATTGCTGGTTTGGCGTTCGGATATTCAGCGTGAATCGGCGGAAACGGTTGAATCTCTGCAGGAGCACAACCTCAATGCACCGGATTTGGCGGATCGTGCGACGTCCGAATCCGACCGCTCTATCGAGCTGCGGGCGCGTGACCGTCAGCGCAAGCTGGTTTCCAAGATCAATCAGGCGCTGAAACGCATTGAAGATGGCGAATACGGCTATTGTGAAGAGACCGGTGAGCCAATCAGCCTGCGACGGCTGGATGCACGTCCGATCGCAACTTTGTCGCTGGAAGCTCAGGAGCGCCATGAGCGGCGCGAAAAGGTCTATCGCGACGACTAAGACGGTAAAAAAGAACGAAAAAAGGCGGCCTTTGAGCCGCCTTTTTTGTTTTAAGCTATTTTTTCGCGGTTATTTCCGTCAACAAGGCGTCCATATTGTCGCCAACCGAGGGTTTGGGCTTGTCTGCCGCGGCAGTGACGCTGGGCGCTGCGCTGACTGGGGTCGGCGCTGGGCTGGCCGGGCTGGCAGGTTTGCTGCCCACCGAGCCGATCAATGAGGAGGCGTCATTTGACGCTGGCGCGGGTGTCGCCGCGGAAGCCGAGGCAGCCACCGGCTTGGCCGTTACAGATGGTGAAACAGCAGGTGCTGGTTCTGCTGGCTTGGCAACTTCAACAGGTTTCGGTGGCGCTGGTGTTTCGACCTTGGCTGCCGGCGCTGGTGTTTCTGACTTGGCAGCAACCGGTTCTGCCCGCGGAATGGGTGGAGGCGGAGGTGTTCTCTTCGGTGCTGGTGCTGGTGCAGCAGGTTCCCGGGTTTCGGCGGGTGCAGTCGTCGCTGCCGCCGCTGCCGGTTGACGGTTGATATCGGATTCGATGACCATATCCGTCTCGCCACCGATCATGATCAGGTGTTCGACATTGTCGCGGCGAACCAACACAAGGCGGCGACGATCATCGATCGAGGCTGCATCTGTGATGGCCAAGCGTGCGTTTTTGCTGCGTCGGCCGGCGGCCATGCGGGGCCGGGTGAACATTCGATACAGCATATAGAGGATGAAGACGGCGACCAGTGCGACAATGCCGCTGGCGATCCAATTGGCGGTTTCCATTGGAATGCCAAGAAAATCTGAACTGAAAAACTGGTACATGGGACTATCCGTTGGTTCTTGATGTGCCCTGAGCCTGGGGCAAAAGTCGGGATTTAGGGATTGCTGGCCCGATGGTTATCAATTTCTAAATCAATCCTCTAAATAATTCGCAAACGTTACTACAAAGTAATTGTGTCATTGTGACGTTCAGTGAATTCCAGGGGTATTGCGCACTTTCACTGAGATTGGCTGGGCAAGCTGAAAGGCACGGGCTTTCCAGTTTTGGCCGAATGTGATTCAAGAAGCTGCACGGCTTCACCGACGAGAAAGTGATTCCCACATGAGTCAGGCAGTTAAGCAGCCCATTGAGGACGAGACTTCATTGCCCCAAAAAGCCGCTCCACGCCCGCGCGATGTCACCACGCCGAAGCCGCCGGTGACTGGAAAAACCCCGCTGATCGACCGCGCCGAACGTGGTGGCAATATCGGCAGGCTGTTGCTGGTCGGTCTGCTGCTGCTGGGCCTGGTCGGTCTGTTTACGATCCTGCCGGAAGCCATGGCCAAGCAGGTGACGCTGGCATTGCTGGCGTTTCTGTCGATGATCGGTGTGTTCTTCCTGTTCACTGTGGCCATTGGATTTGTGCATCTGTCGTCGCGCAACAACAGCGACGGCTTTGCCCGTGCCTTTGTAGATGGACTGAACCATGGCGCGGTGGTGACCGATTGGGAAGGGCGCATTGTCTATGCCAACCACGCCTATGGCGAGTTGACGGGCGCTGAAAGTGCGCGCGATGTGGCGACGGTCGAGCGCGCCTTTTCGAGTTCCGACGAGGCATCTGAAATTGTCTATCGAATGAACCAGCGGGTGCGCAACGGCGAGACGGATACGCAGGAATTCCGGATGATTCAGGACGTGCGCAGTGCGGCGTCCGGTGGCAGTTCGTCTTCGAGCCAGAATCCGCACTGGTATCGCATTTCGGCGCGCCCGCTCGCACATCCGGACTACAAGAAACCCTTGCTGGTCTGGGAAATCAGCGACGTGACCCAGGAACGTCAGCGTCAGGAAAGCGTCTTCCTGGAGCTGCAGCACGCCATCGACTATCTCGACCACGCGCCCGCCGGTTTCTTCTCGGCCCATGCAGACGGGTCGATCATGTATATCAACGCCACTTTGGCGGACTGGCTGGGTATGGATCTGACCCAGTTCAAGCCGGGCATGTTGAACATGGAAAATCTGGTTTTGGGCGACGGCATGGCCTTGCTCAATACACTGGAAGTCGAACCAGGGGAAAGCAAGACGGCGGTCGTTGATCTGGATCTTGCACGGTCGAATGGCCAGAGCCTGCCGGTTCGTATCTACCACAAGGTGCCGTTCGCTCCAGATGGCGCACCGGGCGCGACCCGCACACTGGTGCTCAACCGAAGTGCAGGCGAGGGGATATCGGAAGAATTGCGTGCTGCAGAAGTGCGCTTCACCCGTTTCTTTAACAACACGCCGATTGCCATTGCGTCCTTCGCGGAAGACGGCACCATGGTGCAGTCGAATGCACCGTTCCAGCGGCTGTTTGCCGAAGTTCTGGCCAAGGCCAAGCGTCACAACAAGGACGACATCACCATTGACCAGCTCTGTGGTGAGAACGAAGTGCCGGCGCTGCTGAAGGCGATGGAAGATGCCAATGCCGGCAAGGGGACGATCGAATTCGTCGATTCCATTCTGCCCGACATGTCGGCGCAAATTGACAATGAAGAATGCTCGATCCGCTATTTCATCAGCGCGGTGACTGACGGTGAGGCTGAGGCGGAAAATGGTGAGAAGAAAGAGCGCGCCATTCTGTACGCCATTGAGATGACCGAGCAGAAGGCGCTGGAACGGCAGATGGCCCAGGGCCAGAAAATGCAGGCCGTTGGCCAATTGGCCGGTGGCATTGCTCACGACTTTAACAATGTATTGACCGCAATCATCGGCTTCTCCGATCTGCTTTTGTCAAATCATCGGCCATCCGATCCGTCCTTCCCGGACATTATGAACATCAAGCAGAACGCCAACCGTGCCGCGTCGCTGGTGCGGCAGTTGCTTGCCTTCAGCCGCCGCCAGACACTGCGCCCACAGACCCTGTCGGTGCCGGATGTTCTGGCAGACTTGCGCATGCTGTTGGCCCGCTTGGTCGGTGATAAGATCAATCTGGAAATTCAGCACGGTCGCGACCTGTGGCCGTTGAAAGCTGACATCGGTCAGTTCGAACAGGTGATCGTCAATCTGTGCGTCAATGCCCGCGATGCGATCAACGATACCGACAAGGATGGTGGCACGGTCACTTTGACGACGCAGAACCTGTCGGCCAAGGAAGTTGAGTCCAACCATTTCCGCAAGGAAATGCCGTTGGCCGACTACGTGATGATTGAGGTCAAAGACACCGGAACCGGCATGAGCCAGGCGGTAATGGAAAAGATCTTCGATCCGTTTTTCTCCACCAAAGATGTCGGCAAAGGCACGGGGCTTGGACTGTCCACCGTGTACGGCATCGTCAAGCAATCCGGTGGTTTCATCTATGCCGACTCGGAACTCGGTGTTGGGACCAGTTTCCGCATCTTCCTTCCGCGCCATATGCCAACACAGGCGGAGATCGAAGCCGCAGAGGACGTGGGTGAGAAGAAGGAAGAGAAGCCCAAGGATCTCGCTGGCAGCGCCACCATCATCTTTGTCGAGGACGAGGATGCTGTCCGGGCCGTTGGATCGCGGACCCTGCAGGCCCGCGGTTACGACGTGCATGAAGCTGAAAATGGTGCTGTTGCTCTGGAACTGATCGAGGAAATGGAAGACGAGGTTGATCTCGTCGTGTCCGACGTGGTGATGCCTGAAATGGATGGGCCATCCTTGCTNGATGCGGTGCGCAAGATGGGCAGCACGGTGCCGTTTATCTTTGCCTCAGGCTATGCNGAGGATGCCTTTGAAAAGAACCTGCCGGAATCCGAACACGGCAAGTTTGGTTTCATTCCAAAACCGTATTCCTTGAAGCAATTGGCAACGGCCGTGAAGGAGCAGTTGGAAGAGGAAGACTAGAGACGATCTGGTCTCTAGTCAGATTCTCCTGTCGATTGCTGGGCACACGCCTGACATTTGCCGCGCAGTTCCACGACGCTGCCTTCCAGGGTAAAGTTTGATGCGTCGGAGATGGTGGCCACCAATTTGCTCAACTCGGCGCTTGTCAGTTCATCGACATGCTCACAGGAACTGCAGATGGCGAATGCCACGGCTTTGTGATGGTCGCAATCGGAATGCTGGCAAGCAACGAAGGAATTGATGCTTTCAAGCCGATGAACCTGGCCCAGTTCAATGAGTTTTTCCAACGCGCGATAGACCTGCAGCGGTGCGCGGAAGCCTGAATCACGCAGTTGGTCGAGCAGGGAATAAGCGCTTAGCGGCGTTTCTGCCCCCGTCAAGGCATCGTAGACCAGTTGCTGGTTGCGCGTCAGCTTCACATTGGCTGCAGGTTCACTCATCGCGGTGCCCTTTCATCGGCTGTGCCACTGCTGGCTTTGCGTCTCTCCGCGCTCAATAGTCTGCCCAGGGGCGATTGGCTGATCGCAAACAGGACCACACAGGCGACAACAATGCTTGGTCCAGATGGCGTGTCCCATTGAAGGGAACCATAAAGCCCACCTGTGACCGATAAAAGGCCAATCAGCGAGGCAATTACCGCCATCGATTCCGGCGTGCCGGCAAAGCGGCGGGCGGTGGCGGCTGGAATGATCAGCAGAGCGGTGATCAACACGGCGCCGATGATCTTGATCGACAAGGCAATGACCGACGCGGTGAGCAAGGTAAAGATGACATTGCTGCGCATTGGGTTCATGCCCTCAGCTTCCGCCAGTTCAGGGTTAACGGTGGCAGCAAAGAGCGGCCGCCAGATCAGGATCAAAATACCCAGGATGATGGCGCCGCCAACATAGGTGAACAGGATGTCGGTGCGCGTTACCGCAAGAATATCGCCGAACAACAAACCCATCAGGTCAAATCGCACCCAACTGGTCAGCGCCAGCGCCACAAGACCAAGCGCCAAGGCGCCGTGTGAGAAGATGCCGAGCAGCGCATCGGAGGAAATATTGGATCGACGTTGCAGCAACAACAGAAAGAGCGAAACACCGATGCAGACGACCAACACAGCCAGGGTCAGATGAATGTCGGCCAGGACGCCAAACGCAACGCCAAGCAGCGCCGCATGGGAGAGCGAGTCGCCAAAATAAGCGAGGCGGCGCCAGACGATGAAGCAGCCCAGGGGACCGGCGACAATCGCCACGCCAATGCCGGTAACCAGTGCGCGGGTGAAAAAATCATCCAACATGACTTTTGCCTTCCGCCTGAGCGTTGTGATCGTGGTTATGATGGCCATCATCGGGATGACAGTGATCGGTGATGCTGCCGTCTTGATGCAACACCCGCCCGTCAGGCAGGTGGGTGTGATCGTGCTGATGCTGGTAGCGGACCAGACCAGTTGCCCGTGCGCCGAAAAGTTCGTGGTATTCTGGACTTTCGGCGACGACCATCGGCGTGCCCTGACAACAGACATGGCCGTTCAGGCACACCACCAGATCGGTGGAGGCCATCACCAGGTGCAAGTCGTGGGATATCAGCAGGACGCCGCAATTGAGCTTGTCACGGATCTCGACGATCAGATCGTAGAGTTCCATCTCGCCGTTGAAGTCGACACCCTGAACCGGCTCGTCCAACACCAGCAGGTTGGGGCGGCGGGCGATCGCATGGGCCAGCAGAACGCGCTGGAACTCACCGCCCGACAGATTGTTGATTTGGTTGTTGCGCAGATGAGCAACACCGGTCATGGCCAAGGCTTCTTCGACAGCCGTCTTGTCGATACGTCCAGTCAAATGGATGAACCGCTCGACGGTCAGCGGAAAGGTCCAATCGATATTGAGCTTTTGCGGAACATAGCCGATGCGCAGGTCGGAGCGGCGTTTGGCCTCGCCTTCAGAAGGTGTACTGACGCCGATCGCCATCTTTGCGGTGGTTGATTTTCCCGACCCGTTGGGACCGATCAAAGTGACGATCTGGGCCGGCATGATGTCGAACGTCACCCCGCGCACCAGCCATCGGCCGCCGCGTTCCATGCCTACATTATTGAGTCGAATGAGGGCGTTATCTGTCATCTTCTGACTTTTAGATTCAATTTGGCCTTGTATGTCATATGTAATAATATTACACAAACCCGAGAAGTTATATCATTACGGCCCGAATGGGCTGATGGGAGAAATTCATGTCTGCACTGCGTCATTCACTGGCCCTGTCCCTGTTGCTGGCCTCTTCAGGAGCCGCCGTTACTCAAGCCGCCGCCGACACAAATGTGGTTGTGTCTATCAAGCCGATCCATTCGCTGGTGGCAAGCGTTATGAAAGGTGCCGGAGAGCCAACCCTGTTGATCGAAGGTGCCCAGTCTCCCCATTCCTTCAGCCTGCGTCCGTCGCAAGCCAGGACGCTCCAGGAAGCTGACGCCGTCTTTTGGGTTGGCGACGGCATCGAAAGTTTCATGCCCAAGGCACTGGAAGCGATTGCAACCAAAGCTGTCTCCATCGAATTGATGGACACCAAGGGCCTGTCCCATGTCGAAGGCGACGACCACGACCATCATGACCATGGTGGCCATGGGGACCATGCTGATCACGACGATCACAAAGATGAGCACGCTGAAGACAAGCATGACGAACATGATCACGACGATCACAAGGACGAGCATGCTGAGCACAAGCATGACGA
>JABSRX010000046.1 GCA_013214695.1 Rhizobiaceae bacterium
GGGTCCAATGCATACGATTCCGGCGTGTTGGTCCGGGCCAGGCCGAGCGTGCGGAAGTCGGTGCGCTCTTCTTCGTCGACCTGGCTTCTGCGGAAGGTACGGTAGAGCGCGTAGCCGGCGAAGAGGGTGTGGGCGATGGTTGTCGTTGTGAATACGCCGGACGGGCCGACCATGTCCATCAACTGCGCGGTCATCAACGGGCCGACCATGGTGCCGAACCCATAGACCAGCAACAGGCCGCTGGAGATTTTCACAAAATCGGAGGAATCAGCAAAGTCGTTGGCGTGGGCGACGGCGAGCGAATAGATCGAATAGATCACCCCGCCATAGAGCACCACGGCGGCAAAGAAGAGCGGCGAGAAATCGTTGGTCTGGGCCAAGGCCGTCATCAGCGAGCCCGCACCGACGCCGATAATGCCGGCGATGACCATCACATAGCGGCGGTCGATCATGTCCGACAGCTTGCCGAGCGGATATTGGAAGATCACGCTGCCGAGCAGCGCCGCCGCCAGAAGCGTGGCGATCAGGGCGCTGGACATGCCGACCTGCTGGCCGAAGACCGGGCCGAAATTGGTCCAGGCAGCGGAGATGATGCCGGACAGAAACGCGCCGATGGCCGCGGCCGGCGAATTGCGGAACAGGCCGGGAATGTCGATGGTCACATGGGTCAGCGGCGCCGGCGACTGGGCTTTTGAAACGGCAGTGGGCACCACGGCGAGGGCGTACAGAATGGCGCCGACCATGAACAGGGTGTCGCGGGTCGGCTCGGCGATGACCAGCAGATATTGCCCCGCCGCCATCGCCACCATGGTGGTGATCGCGTAGATCGAAAACAGCGAGCCGCGCTGTTCGTTGGAGACCCGCTCGTTGAGCCAGCTTTCGGCCACCATGTAGCAGCCGGAAAAGCAGAAGCCGGCCAGCGCCCGCAGCACGATCCACATATTGGCTTCAACGAAAATCGCGTTCATCAGCACCGAGACGGAGAGCAGGGCGGTGAGTGTGGAGAAGGTGCGCACATGACCGGCGCGGCGCACCAGATGGGGCACGACAATGCAGCCGATGGTGAAGCCGATGGCCCAGCCGGTACCGATCCAGCCGAGCTGGAACGAGGTGAACCCCTCGATCTGCCCGCGCACCGGGATCAAAATGCCCTGCAGGCCGCCGCCCAGCATCAGGAAGACCATACCGCCCAGAAGGGCAAACAATGCACCGAGTTGACGCAACATGACGCCGATCTCCGCCCTGAACCACAGAGCATCTGACCCGATCAGTTCGGGTTCCACAATCCCGCTCGAAAGAGCGCTTTAAAACGTCCCCCCAATTCCACCATTAGTGGCGCCAAGGCAACGCGCCTATCGCGGGAAGCGACACAAAATGGCGTTTATGTCGCTTCGCTCTCGTCGCCGGCGGCGAGTTCCGCGAGCCTCGCCTGGATGGCCAGCAGATCGCGCCAGGCCAGCGCCTTATGGTTGGGGGTGCGCAACAGATAGGCCGGATGCAGGCAGGGCATGGCCGGAATTTCCCGCCCGCCAATGCTGACCTGCTGCCACTTGCCGCGCAGGCTCATAATGCCGGTGGTGGTGCGCAGCATGGTCTTGGCCGAGGAGCCGCCCACAAACACCAGCAGATCCGGTGCCACCAGCTCGATATGGCGCTCGACAAACGGCAGGCAGATATCGGTCTCGGCGCTGGTCGGCGTGCGGTTGCCCGGCGGCCGCCAGGGCAGGACATTGGTGATGTAGACCTTGGTGCGATCCAGGCCGATGGCGGCGAGCATCTTGTCGAGCAATTGGCCCGAGCGGCCGACAAATGGCAGGCCCTGTTCATCCTCATCGCGCCCCGGTGCCTCGCCGATCAGCATGATGCGGGCCTGGGGATTGCCATCGGCGAAAACGGTGCTGCGGGCGGTGAATTTCAGATTGCAGCCGTCAAAGCTCTCGACCACCGCCTTCAGCGCCGCGAGGTCCGACGCACCAGTAGCCAGCTCCCGGGCCCGCTCGACCACGCCCGCATCCGGGATCGCCCGCTCCATCTGAGCGGCGGCGGCGCCGCCGCCGAGCGGCGAGGTCGGCGAGGGCGGCGGCGAAGGACGCTGCGTTGGCTGGCCGCCGCCGGCGGTGCCGCCGCCAGTAGCGCGGGCGACAGCTTTGGAGGAAGCCGATTTGACGGCCTTGGCCGCCGCCGCCTGTTTCGACTGCTCGAAGCGATCGATCGGCGCATCGTCCAAGGCAATATCGACCCCGGCATCGGCATACCAGGCGAGAATTTCAGCCATGTCAGCGGGGTTGGGGGTCATCGGTCGGTCCATCGTATCACCGGGACAATCTACGCTGTCGTCCCGCGCAGGTCACGTCAATTGCTTGTGCCTGTGCACAATTTCAGCGCAGGGTGAAACGGCTGAGGATCGGGTAATGATCCGAGCCGACATCTTCCAGCACCATGCGTTGGCGCAGCTCCAGTTCCGGCGAATACATCATCTGGTCGATCGGCAGGGAAGGGCCGATCATGTCGCGGATCTGCGCAACGCGGGAGCCCCAGCTCATCACCATACCCTCGGCCACCTGGGTGCGGGTCCAGCGGGCGGCCCGTTGCACGGCGGCGCTCCAGGGGGCGGAGTTGAAGTCACCGGCCAGGATCAGCGGGTGGGTCAAGGCTTCGAAGTCTTCCTTCAGATAGGCCATATGGCGCGGCTGCGAGGCTGGATAGGGCCAGCGGGAATGGAAGTTGGCGAAGGACAGCACACGGTCGCGGAATCGAACCTTGGCCTGGGCAAAGCCGAGCGTCTCGAAACAGCTGCTTTGGTCATGGGCAACAAAGGCATGGCGAGACAGGATGGCGACGCTGCCGACGCCGCGCCGGTGGCAATGCCATTGATGCGGATAGGCCTGCTGGAGTTGATCCAGCACCGCTTCATTGTTGCGGGTGATCTCCTGAAACAGGATCACGTCGGGCTGTGTGGCCAGAACCAGCCTGGTTGTGCGTTCGACGGTGCGGTTGTTGAAGCGGATGTTGAGTTGCAGCACGCTGAGTTCGTCGGCCTGCGCTTGCGGCACCGCTTCTGCCGCGCGGATCGAGAAGGCGTTGAAACCGGGCAGGTAAGGCTGGGTCAGATAGGCGGTGACGGCGACTACAGCAAGGCCGGCCAGCATCCAGCGCCAGGCGCCGGTCAGCAACAGCAACAGGCTGGCGCCGAGCAGCGCGGCAGCAAAGTGCAGGCGAAAATGCGACGGCGTGTCAAAGGCCGGATGCAGCTCCTGAAACCAGGAGGTGACAAGCAGGCCCATCAGCCCGAAGGCGCCCAGCTTGACCAGGCCAATGAGGAGTTTCCCGATCACTGAAACGCGGTCTCGAAAAAGCTGCGCAACTTCCTGGAATGAAGTTTTTCGGACGGCATTTCGCGCAGGCTTTCCAGCGCCCGAATGCCGATCTCCAGATGTTGCTTGATCTGGGTGTTGTAAAAGTCGGTCGCCATGCCGGGCAGTTTCAGTTCGCCATGCAGCGGCTTGTCGGAAACGCATAGCAGCGTGCCGTAGGGAACGCGGAAGCGAAAGCCGTTGGCGGCAATCGTCGCCGATTCCATGTCCAGCCCGATGGCGCGGCTCTGCGACAGCCGTTGCACCGGACCCGTCTGGTCGCGCAATTCCCAGTTGCGGTTGTCGATGGTCGCCACCGTACCGGTGCGCATTACCTGCTTCAGGTCGTAGCCGGAATAGCCGGTCACCGCCTCAACCGCCCGTTCCAGCGCCACCTGGACTTCGGCGAGAGCCGGAATCGGGATCCAGTTCGGCAGGTCGTCGTCGAGCACATGGTCCTCGCGCACATAGGCGTGGGCCAGAACGTAGTCTCCCAACCGCTGGCTGTTGCGCAGACCGGCGCAGTGACCCAGCATCAGCCAGGTATGGGGGCGCAGCACCGCGATGTGGTCGGTGATTGTTTTCGCATTGGAGGGACCAATGCCGATATTGACCAGGGTGATGCCACAATGGCCGGCCCGTTTGAGATGATAGGTCGGCATCTGTGGCTGACGCGACAGCGGTGTTCCGGCGTCGACACCGGCCCGCGTGGTGATGCAATTGCCCGGTTCAACAAATGCGTCATAGCCGCTGTCGGGATCGGCCAGCGCTTGTTTGGCAAAGGCGATGAACTCGTCGACATAAAACTGGTAGTTGGTGAACAGCACATAGTTCTGGAAATGATCCGGTGAGGTGGCTGTGTAATGGGCCAGCCGGTGCAGGGAATAGTCCATGCGCTGTGCGGTGAACGGTGCCAGCGGTGTTGCCTCGGTGGCGTTCATGTCGAACTGGCCGTTGACGATGGAATCGTCGGTTGTGGCCAGGTCTGGCACGTCGAAAACATCGCGCAAAGGCCGATCGATCTTGTCCTCGATCGAGCCTTCCACATGGGTGCCTTCGCGGAAGGCGAAATGCAACGGAATCGGTGTCGACGATGTGCCGATGGTGACCGGCACATTGTGGTTTTCGATCACCAGTTCGATCTGATGCTCCAGATAAGAGGCAAACAGGTCAGGGCGCGTGACGGTGGCGGCATAATTGCCGGGGCCGGGCACATAGCCGAAGGCGAGGCGTGAATCGACCCGCGTATGGGACGAGGTGACCAGTCTGATTTCGGGATAAAAGGCGCGATAGCGGGCGGTAACTGGCTCGCCGTGAATGGCGGCATTGAAGCGGTTGCGGAGAAAATCCGTGGCTTCTTCGTAAAGGTCCTGCAGCCGTTGAACGGCGGCGCGGCTATCGGTGAATGTCTGTGGTTCTTGGGTTGGTGGGCATTCGATCGCGAGATCATCCACCACGTGTAAAATAGGATTTGTTTTCATGGCCGCTTTTAACCCAAAAATTGGGCATGACCATACTCAAATTGGCCCTGCGGCGGTGATTTTAGATGGTAACGAGGCTTGGATTGCCCTTAGACGGTACATTCTTGCAAAGGCGGAAATCCAGCTCGCAGGCCTTGCGGGCATCGTGGGCCTTCCACTCGTTGAGGCGCTGCTCCACAGCAAAACCATTGGTTGGCAGATGCGTGGCTTCAATAATGTTGGAAACCAAAATCCCCATCAGGGCGATGCAGGTGGTGACGATGGCGAAGCGACGAAAGAGCATGGTGGGCATCCGTTATTGAAGATGCCCCACCATGCAAAATCTGCCCTGAACCAAAGCTGATCGGCCCGTTCATCTGGCGTTCAGGTTGACCGGCGGTGCTGGTCCTGGACCGAGGGTTGCTGGGCTCTAGAGCTTCTTCCAGCTCTGCGTCTTGCAGAAGATCTTCAACGCACAGCCCTTCAGCTTCATGGAGGATTTGCCCACCTTGGCGCTGCCAGAATATTCCTTACCGTCGGACGGGTCGACGATGGTACCTGAATAGGAACTGCCCGAACCAGTCATGCGGCCGATGCGCTTGCCGGCATATTTACCGGTTTTGACGGTGATGCAGTAAGCGCTGCCGCACGAAGCAATGGAGGCGTTTTCGCCGGATTCGGTTTTCCAGTTGCCGACGATCGGTTCAGCTGCAAAAGCGGCACCTGAAGCGGACAACATCACAGCCACAGCGGATGCGGCAACAGTCTTGCTGATGATTTTGAATGACATGATGACTTGATTCTCCCTTAAAGTCACAACNCGCGCGGGAGCAGACAACAGCCCAAACCCCATTGACGTTAACGTAAGATAGCAGTTGGAAGACAGCAAAAACAAGGCGTTTTTCGGGTCGAGAATTCAATCGACGCGTAACAAGCAGGAATAATTTCCTTGTAATTGGCAGAAGCATGCCTAGCTCATTGGCTGTATCACGGCCGCATATCGCGGTGATATCGGCATGGGTACGCTTAAGAAGGAGACCGCTATGTCTCACCATTCACCCTCCACCATAACCCGTCGCTCAGTGCTTGCCGGAACGGCAGCCGGGCTGGCCTCCACGGCGCTGTTTCCGGCTTTCACCGGTTCCGGTGCTGCGGCTGCATCTGCGCCTGTGACCGACATGGCTGGACCGCATTCGGTATGCGCGTCACACCATGCGGAATTGGCCCATCATCTCAAAGGCATATTGAATTCTGCCTATGTCGATGAGCAGATGAAAAACAAGGTGTTGACGACCAGTCGATGCCCGCATTGCGACGTGGGGATTGCGCCGGACCAGATGGACCGCGCAAGCTTTGCTGTTCTCTGAGGGAACAAAAAAGCGGGAGCCGAATGGCTCCCGCAACAGGATTGTGAGACTGGAGTCTTTAAGCTTAGAAGTTCAGGTAGATGCTGAAGCTTGGACGGCGTTTGCGCCAGTAAGAATTGGAGTGGTGGTGGTTGCTGGCATGGCTGTGCTTATGACAACCGCTGTGATGACAGTGGGTGTGGCGGTGCGTTTTTCGGATGACGCGGCGCTTGACACAGCGTGAGCGATGGCCGCGGATGACGCGGCAGTGGGCTCCGTGCACCTTTTGCACATGACCAGAATCCGCGGTGGTGGCCGGCGCGAGGGCGCGTGGCATGGCTTCTGCAGATGGAGCGACAAAGGCGAGACCGGCACCAACGGCTGCGGCTGCGATAAGTGTTGTGATATTCATGGCTACTTCCTTTTCCCTGCTTGCCTCCCGCATCATCGGGAGTTCCTTCCAAAGCTAGTATGCCCCAGATGAACCCTGCATGAATGTGCGATCACGCACACATTCGAAAAATTGCTGATAAAGTTGGACTTTCGATGCGGTCGAGATAGGGCGAGGGGCATTATTAGGAAGGCCATTCAGGGCGCTGCGGCGTGAGCCATGCGACAGCGTGTTGCGCCGTGTGCTCGGCCAATCCGCCGCACCTGGCTTGGCGTCTGTTTTCGCCTGCCCCCTCAATCTGCGACTGATCAAGGATGCTGATTTTTTATCTTGAGGCCGATATTCATGAGCGCATCAAATAGAGCCATTTGCGGCCAAAAAGTAACACTAAGTAAAAAGCATAAAGCCGCATTTTAATCGCAAACAGCGGGTCAATAGTGTTCCTCTCCATTACATAGGTCTCACATTTTGCCAATCGGCTTTCAAAACAGGCAGCTTTGTCTGTTTGTGATTTCGTGCGCGCTTTTTCCAGCCACGGCGGCGAAAGCGGCGACAGCACCACAGGCATTGGGTGAGCGACTGATTGCGAGGTCATCCATGGTCGATTCCCACTCCACAGGCAAAACGAGAAGACATAAGGCAAGCCCAATGTGCCTGCGTCGATCAAAGCGTGTTCAGCGAACTGCCGTAAAATGTCTGCTCACCGGCCTGTTTCTGGCGTCTACCGCCTTGACGGCGGTTGGGAGCGAAATTCTGATCGATGAATTTGCCGACTTCACCCAGATCAACGGTGGCTATTCCGACGGCACCACGGCTGGCGAGACAATCATCTTGAATGAAGGGGTGATGTTCAGTTTCGAGATTTTGGACAATGAAAACTACATCGCCTACGGCCTCTATTCCGAAGCCCAGGGCGTAACCCTGCGCAACAACGGAACAATCATCGCAAATAGCGTGTGGGATGAAACTTTGTGGGAAGAAGTGCCGGAGGATCCCGCAGGGATCGCCTTCTTTGGGAAGCACGGAAAAATCGTCAATTACGGGGTTCTTGATATTAACTCGCCATACGGCTCTGGAATTCAGGTGGGCCACCAATATCCTGATATTGGTTTATCTGGAAGTGACACAACCATCTGGAACTACGGCAAAATATTTGTCGATGATACAAGGCAGGGTGACGGATACGCCCATGCTGGCATCACGGCCTATACCTATAGAGTCGGAATCTTCAACGCAGGTGAAATCACCATACAGGCAGATACCCACGACAGTGGGTCCGGCTTCACCTACGGTATATTCAGCAAGGCGCCCTACGATTTGTTCATCTCCAACGCGGGTACGATCAAGACCTATGGCAAGGCCGGACGCGGCATTTATGTCGAGCTTGGCGTCGGCAACAATGAGCACTTTGACCGGGAGCTGCAGGCAAATGCGCGGGGGACTGTTGTCAATTCCGGGCTGATTGAGGTTTTCGGGGGCGGCAACAAACCTCTTCCAAAGAATCCATATAATTCTGGAATACGGATTGCCTATCCTGGCCAAGGCCCTCAGGCTAGCGTCATCAATACCGGAACCATTAAGGCCCACCATCCGGAAGCCATGGGCATAACGGCCTATTCAGGGCGGACGCACATCATCAACAGCGGCTATGTGATGGGCGNGCATTCCGCCATTAACACCGAAAACGGCTACACCGATGTGCATCTGCTAGCCGGATCACGGCTGGTCGGGAACATCGCCTTTGGCGCTGCTCCGCTGGATATCAAGGATCGAAACAGGGTTACTTTCGGAGCGGGGCTGAATGCGATCGTTCGGCATACCTTGGGGCCGGTGGGCATTAACGGGGTGCACGGTAAACTTCCAAACAGGATCGATGCCGTGGACGACGCCTTCCTGATGGCTGAAGACACGGTCTACGCCCTTGATCTGAGCACCGAACAGACCGCCCGTCACAGGATGATGACCGGCCTGGGGCGCAACGTCAGCAATGGTGTGCGCTTCGCCCAATGCGGCGGCGGCGGCAGCGGCAGCGGCGGCGGCGGTCTCAATTTAGCCGGTGGGACAGAAACCAGCTTTTGGAACCAGCCCTTTGGATCGTCGATCATCTCAGATGGCGATGATGGCATAGACAACGTCCTGATCGACGACCTCGATCTCTACGATCCCTTTGATACCTACGCCGCTTTTGAAGGCGGGCAGGTGGGCAGCCTGTTTGGCTTCTGCGATCCGCTTGGCTCCTTCCGGCTGTTCGCCGGCTTCATGTATGGCTGGGTTGAGACGTCGGACAGCGATCATTTCGACAGCGAGAGCTATGGTGGATTTGCCGGTGTGCAAGGCAATTGGACCGACGACATATCCTACACATTCACCACCGGCTATCTGCACCATGATACCGACCACGAAGTGACGGACAGCCGCCTGGAGTCCGGCGTCACCTC
>JABSRX010000047.1 GCA_013214695.1 Rhizobiaceae bacterium
GGCATCGGTTGCGGTGGCGTCGCAGTTTGGCTTCATCATGAACACGCAGGCGCGGTTCGACAATTCTGACTTTAAATTGCGTCGGTCTGACACAACCCTGTCTTACTCGAGCAGCGATTTTTCCCTGTCCGCCAATTACACCTATATCGACGCCCAACCCGAATATGCGTCAGTCGACGAGCGCGAACAGGTTGGTTTCAGTACGAAAATCAAACTGACGGACAACTGGGACGTGTTTGCCAGCGCGCAGTTCAATATTGAAGACGATCTGCTGATCAATGACAGCATCGGCCTGTCCTATCACGATGAGTGCTTCACCTTCACGCTGGCGTTTAAAGAAACCAGGTCCGACTCGGTCTCCGACGTCGATCGCTCTGTGACCTTCAGGCTGGGCTTCCGCACGCTGGGCTCCTACCAGCATCAGCTGACCGAATCCCCGTTGGAAACATTCTAGGATGAGAGATGCCGAAAGAGGTTTCCACGACCGATAGTCCGTGCGTTCAAGGAACAGAATAACGCCGCATCGCCGCAACATCGCTTCGCCGCAACCGAGCGCCCGACTTTAAACCAATTTACCGGGCAGACTGAAAACAACTGATCAATGTGACAAGCTTATGAAACGTACATTTTCATATCAAATGGCAAAATCGGGACTGGTGACAGGCCTGCTTTTGGGTGCTGCACTTCTGGCAGGTGCTTGCAGCCAGTCTGCAGACAAAGCCGTGCCAACGGCCAATGCCAGCGCTGACCCAAGCGAACCGGCAGTAACCGGCGCTCCTGAAGAGACCCTAATCAGAGGGAGTGGCGGCACCAAGATTGCGGTGCTGGTCAACAAACAGCCGATTACCACCAATCAGATCCGACGCCGCGCGGCCTTCGTCAGGCTGCGTCGTATGAAGGGCAATTCGACCACTGTCGCGCGCAACGAACTGATTGATGAAGCCCTAAAACTTCAAGAAGCCGCGCGACTCAACGTGGTGCCTTCCGACACTCAGGTCAATCAGGCCTATTCGCGCTTTGCGCGCGGTAACAAAATGTCTGTTTCGCAGCTCAACAGCATGTTGTCTCAAACCGGTGTCACCCAGCGTGGCTTCAAGGACTATGTGCGCGCCTCATTGGCATGGCAGAGCCTGGTTGCGACCCGCATTCGACGCCAGTCGGGAGCGTCTGGAGCATCCGCCCAGTCCTGGCTTTCCGCCTCCAGCAACGGCGAACAGAAAGCAACCGAATACACGATCACCCAGATTGTCTTCATCGTGCCAGCTTCCCAGCGCAGCCGCCTGTTGGCGCGGCGGCGGGTCGAAGCCAAGCGCTATCGCGCTCAGTTGAATGGCTGTACGAATGCCCGTGAACTCGCCAAGGGCCTGAAGGACGTAACTGTTCTGGACGGCGGACGCTTGCTTGAATCAGAACTGCCGCCCCGGTGGGCCAAGCAGATCAAAGCCACACCTGCGGGCAAGGTCACCCGTGTACAGGACGACCCCAAAGGGGTTGAAATGATCGCTGTCTGCAGGACCCGCGAGGTCATCGGCGGCGGAACCGGTATCGACAACAACCTGCTCTCGGGTGGCGGGTCCTCCGCCAGCAAGATCGAAAAAGAGTATCTGGCGGAACTGAAGAAACGCGCCGTCATCCAGCGTCGCTAGACGCTGGTGAGCGGTTCCATCGTGCCTTCCCCCACCACCAGCTCAGCCCTGACGATTTCAGTCGGTGATCCCGCTGGCATCGGGCTGGATTGTCTTTTGCTCGCCTGGCAGGCGCACCTGCGGGGTACCATTCCTCCCCTGCCGCACTTCGTCGTGCTGTGTGGTCGTGAATTGCTGGAACAACGGGCCCAGACCCTCGGTGTGCAGGCTGAGTTGAAAGAATTTTCGCAAGACACCTCACAAACGCCAACGGACACCCGGCACCACCTGTTCTATCAGGAACTCGAAAACACCCTGAAGGGTGTGCCCGGACAACCGCAGACCTCAGACGGACCGGGTGTTGTGGAATCGATCACAACAGCGGTCGACATGGTCCGCAAGGGGGATGCACGCGGTGTCGTAACCCTGCCGATCAACAAGAAGAACCTCTATGACAGCGGTTTTGAATATCCGGGTCACACGGAGTTTCTGGCGGCGCTCAGCGAAAGCTGGCCCGGTGTTGAAGCGCCGGTGCGACCGGTCATGATGCTGGCCGGTCCCGAACTGCGCGCCGTACCGGTCACCATCCATATACCGTTGAAGGATGTGCCGGAACAACTAACCACCGAAGCCATCATCGAGACAGCCACCATCGCGGAGCGGGATCTGCGGCAACGCTTTGCCACCCCGGCGCCCCGGCTGGCCCTGTCCGGTCTCAACCCCCATGCCGGCGAGAACGGAGCGCTTGGCGAAGAAGATGCAGCCATCATCGCGCCGGCCATCGAAGCCCTTCAGGCAGCAGGGATCGACTGCGCGGGCCCCCTGCCCGCCGATACGATGTTTCATGCCGCTGCACGGTCACGCTACGACCTGGCGATTTGCATGTATCATGATCAGGCGCTGATACCGGCCAAGGCGCTGGCCTTTGACGAGACGGTCAACGTCACCCTGGGCCTTCCCTTCGTGCGCACCTCGCCGGATCACGGCACTGCATACGACATTGCCGGCACCGGCAAGGCCAATCCGGCGAGCACCATCGCAGCGATGCGCATGGCCGATGAGATGACGGCGCCCGCATGAGCCATATCGACGCCCTGCCGCCGCTGCGCGAAACCATCGAAAAGCATGGACTGGCCGCCAAGAAATCGCTCGGCCAGAACTTTCTGCTTGATTTGAACATCACGATGAAGATTGCCCGCTCGGCCGGCAATCTTGAAAATGCGACTGTCCTGGAGATCGGCCCCGGCCCTGGCGGCTTGACCCGCGCTTTGCTGGCCAGCGGGGCCAAGCAGGTGATTGCCATTGAACGCGACGAGCGCTGCCTGCCGGCCTTGCAGGAAATCGCTGACGCCTCCCCCGGCCGGTTGCATGTGGTCAGCGGCGACGCGCTGGAGCTGAATCATGAAACGGTTCTGAGCGAAAACGGCGTTGATCTGGGCAGCGATAAGATCAAGATCATCGCCAACCTGCCTTACAACATCGCCACCCCGCTGTTCACCGGCTGGATTGGTGGCGATGCCTGGCCACCCTATTGGGACGGCATGGCGCTGATGTTCCAGAAAGAAGTGGCGCAGCGCATCACGGCTCAGCCCGGCGACAAGGCCTGGGGGCGCCTGGGTGTTTTCGCGACTTGGCGCTGTCACTGTGACATTGCGTTTGACCTGTCACCCCAGGTGTTCACGCCACCGCCCAAGGTCACCTCCTCTGTGGTGCTGGTTCAGCCTAGACGCGAGCCACTGTCGGTGGATCTGTCCCGGCTGGAACAGGTCACCCAGGCGGCCTTTGGTCAGCGCCGCAAGATGCTGCGTCAGAGCCTGAAAGGCATCGGCGGTCAGGCCCTGCTCGACAAGGTCGGGATCAAGGGCACGGCGCGGGCCGAGGAATTGAACACGGAGGATTTCGTCCATCTCGCCAACGCCATCGGCGGCGGCGGCGGCGATGGCGGCGACGACAACGGCGGCGGCGGTCGCCGCTAGCTTTACTTTAGCAGGCCACCGACAAAGCCTGACATACCGACAGAGCGGCGGTCTCGGCGCAGGCGTTCGGCCCGCAAAATGGCTTTCACATCAGCAAAGCAGGCATCCAGATCGTCATTGATCAGCGGATATTCGTATTCGTTCCAATGCTGCATCTCGACCTTGGAATTTTCCAGCCGTCGCTCGATCACGTCTTCTGCGTCTTCGGCGCGGCGGATCAATCGGTTGCGCAGTTCCGCCATCGACGGCGGCAGAATGAAGATGCTGACAATGTCGGCGCGGGCCGCTTCAAACATCTGCAACGCGCCCTGCCAGTCAATGTCGAACAGCATGTCGCGGCCTTCATCCATGGCCTGCTGAACCGGATCAAACGGGGTGCCATAATAATTGCCATGCACTTCGGCCCATTCCAAAAGGCGGCCATTGTCGCGCATGATCTCGAATTCGCGCTCGGAAATAAAATGATAGTCCTTGCCATCGATCTCGGAGCCACGGCGGGCCCGGGTGGTGACGGAAACGCTCAACGAGATATCCGGGTCATCGCGCAGCAAATTGCGGGCAATCGTCGACTTGCCGGCGCCGGATGGCGATGACAGCACCAACATAAGCCCGCGTCGGGACATTTCCTTATCGATATTGCCCATCGTCCTACTCCACTTTGAGACACTGTTCGCGCAGCTGATCAATCACCACTTTCATTTCCAAACCGGTATTGGTCAACGAAACCGCATTCGACTTGGAACACAAAGTGTTGCATTCGCGGTTAAATTCCTGGGTCAGAAATTCCAGTTTACGACCGACCGGACTGCCAGCGGCGATCAATTCCCGCGCCGCTGCAATATGCGCATTCAACCGGTCCAGCTCTTCGCTGATGTCGGCCTTGGTCGCCAACAGCGCCACTTCCTGATGCAACCGGTCGGTGTCGAAGTCGGCATTTGCCCCTTGAATGCGGTTCAGCTGCTCCTGCAGGCGGGCGGCAATCGCCTCCGACGTCCGCGCCGGATCCTGCTCTGCTGCCTCGGTCAGTTGGGCGATGGAGTTGATCAGACCCAGCATGATATTCGACAACGCCTCACCTTCGCGCGATCGGTTGTCATTGAGCGCGTCGAGGGCGGCGGCCAGGCTCGCCAGCAGCTCTTCCTCCAGCGCCTTCTGCTCGGCTTCGTCGCGCGATGAATCGCTTGATTCCAGAACACCGCGAATGGCGAGAATGTCGGCGGCGCTGGAAGGCGCACGCTGCGACTGGGCCTCAATCCTGTCGATCGCCGCCAGAACGCCCGTCAGCATGTCCTCATTGAGCACAACAGCCGCCGAGCCGCTTTGATGGGCTAGGTTCAGGGTCGCCTGCACATTGCCGCGTGACAGCTTCTGTGCGGCCAGTTTGCGCACCGCCTGTTCCATGCGTTCAAAGCCGGGGGGCAGACGCAGCCGCACATCTAGGCTCTTACCGTTGACGGCGCGCAGTTCCCAGGCCCAGCCGACGCCGTGGGCTTGCCCTTCAGCGCGGCCAAATCCGGTCATGCTCTTCAGCATCAATTGTCCTGAGTTGCTGGTGCGGTGACGCCGTCAGCAAGTTCTTTGGCCTTTGCCTCGGCTTCCTTCTTGCGCTGCCGTTCGATGGCGCGCCAGTTGGAGACGTTAGCATTGTGCTCCTTCAACGTCTTGGCAAAGACGTGACCACCGGTGCCGTCAGCGACAAAGAAGAGGTCGTCGGTTTCCAGAGGATTGGCGGCCGCGCGCAACGATTCAATGCCAGGATTGGCGATCGGACCGGGCGGCAGGCCGTTGATCTGGTAGGTGTTGTACGGCGTCTTCTTGTCCAATTCGGAACGGCGCAGGCCACCGCGGTCCTTCGGCTTGCCGCGCCCGCCCCAGATGCCATAGATCACGGTGGGGTCAGTCTGCAGCCGCATGCCTTTGCGCAACCGGTTGACGAAAACAGACGCCACATGACGGCGCTCGGACGCCACACCGGTTTCTTTTTCGATGATCGAGGCCAAAATCACCAGCTCTTCCTGGGAGCGCAGCGGCAAATCAGGTGCCCGGGAGTGCCAGATTTCGCGCAACGCCTTTTTCTGACCTTCCTTCAACTTGGAAACGATCGATTCACGGGTGTCACCGCGCTGGAAATTATAGGTGTTCGGCAACAGCGTTCCCTCTGGTGGGATCGGCGGCACATCGCCTTCCAGTTCCTCATTGGCGGCAATCCGCTCCATGATGCGGAACGACGTCCAGCCTTCTGGGAAGGTGATGCTGTACTCGATGGCCCGACCTTCGGTCAGTTGCTGCATCACCGCGCGCATGCTCATGCCAGGGGTGAAGGCAAATTCACCGGCCTTGAGCGCCGAGCCCTGGCCAGCGGCGCGCACGCCGCGGGTGAAGACCCGCAACGGCCCCTGCTTCTTGATGATGTTCTTGGCTTCAAGCCCGGGCACAATGGAGGCAAATGTTGCCCCTTTGGGTACTGTAAAGGTGGTCGATTCGGCCAGCGGTCCCGGCGCTTCGAATTCGGTCTTGCCGTACCAGATGATGCCAACAAAGGTGATCGCCCCAAACAGGGCCAGGGTCATCAGGAAGTTGAAAAACCGCACCATGCCGCCACGGGCACGGGCCGAGCGTTTTACCGGTGGGACAATATCCTGAGGTTCCAGCGCCTCGCGGGGTGAGCGGGCGACGACAGTGTCCATATGGACAACATTGTCTTCAGTCATTCCACCATCGGCCTGCGCCTCATCGGCCGGACCACGCGCATTCCTACCAAACAGCGTTCTATTGCGATCGTCACTCAACGGGTTCAACTCTTTTCATTGGGCCAGCTGACCATGCATTCCTGCCGCATTGCGCCTTAAAGAATCAAAGCAATGTGGCAAAATCGGGAAATCATACCCGGCAGGCAGCGGCGAGACAATTAAACGGCGTTCCAATCCCCGTGGAACACCGCCCATCGTCGTTGCGTTTCAGCCTCAGTCGGCCTTGGTGAATACCAGGGACGCGTTGGTGCCACCGAACCCGAAGGAGTTCGACAGAACCGTGGTCAATTCCTTGTCCTTGGCCTTGTGGGGCACCAGATCAATTTTTGTTTCAGCATCCGGTGTATCGAGGTTCAGCGTTGGCGGCACCTTATTATCGCGCAGGGCCATCAGGCAGAAAATCGCCTCAACCGAGCCCGCAGCACCCAACAGGTGGCCTATCGCGGACTTTGTCGAAGACATGGCCATGTTTTGCGCATGATCGCCAACCAGCCGCTCCACGGCGCCCAGTTCCATCGTATCGGCCATGGTCGATGTGCCGTGGGCATTGACATAGTCGATCTCGGAAGCCGGGATACCGGCGCGCTTCAGGCTGGCAACCATGGCACGATACGCGCCTTCATGGTTCTCGGCCGGTGCAGTGATGTGATAGGCGTCGCCAGACAGACCGTAGCCGATCAGTTCGCCATAAATCTTGGCGCCACGGGCCTTGGCGTGCTCGTATTCTTCGAGCACGACAATACCGGCGCCCTCGCCCATGACGAAACCGTCGCGATCAGCGTCCCAGGGCCGCGAGGCGCGGGTTGGATCGTCGTTGAACTGGGTCGACAGGGCCTTACAGGCGGCAAATCCGGCCAGCGAGATGCGACAGACCGGCGATTCAGCGCCACCGGCCACCATCACATCGGCATCGCCGAGCGCAATCATGCGTCCTGCATCGCCAATCGCATGGGCACCGGTCGAACAGGCGGTAACAACCGAATGGTTGGGGCCTTTCAGACCGTGCATGATGGAGACATAGCCGGACGCCAGGTTGATCAGGCGGCCAGGAATAAAGAACGGGCTGACGCGGCGCGGACCGCGATCTGCCAGCAGCAAGGAGGTCTGTTCAATGCCCTGCAATCCGCCAATGCCGGAACCGATCAATGTACCGGTGGTACATTTTTCATCTTCGGTCTGGGGATGCCATCCGGCGTCGTTGAGGGCCTGGGTGGCTGCGGATACGGCGTAGACGATGAACGGATCAACCTTGCGCTGCTCCTTCACCTCCATCCAGTCATCTGGATTGAAATTGCCGTCTGCCGTGTCGCCGAAAGGAATCTGACAGGCAATTTTGGCGGGAAGGTCATCGACCTGGAAATCTTCGACGATCGCCGCCGAGCTTTTTCCTGCAAGAATATTGTCCCAGGAGGTCTCGGCATTGCCACCTGCAGGCGAAACCATCCCGACACCAGTCACAACCACACGTCTCATTGCAGTCCTACCCGTCTCTGTTTCTGATAAATTTGGAAAGAGCCTAACAAAAAAAGGCGGGGCTCTGAAAAAGGAAAATGGAGAGCATGGAAATGCTCCCCATTAAAATGCCTGCTCCGCAGTAGCAGGTGTACCTTAGGACGCTTTGTTTTCGTCCAGGTATTTGACTGCGTCAGCCACAGTCTGAATTGTTTCAGCAGCGTCGTCTGGGATTTCAACACCAAACTCTTCTTCAAACGCCATCACCAGTTCAACGGTGTCCAGGCTGTCTGCGCCCAGGTCGTCGATGAAGGAGGCGTTTGTCACCACCTTATCAGCTTCCACACCCAGGTGCTCAACTACGATGTCTTTAACGCGGCTTTCTGTGTCGCTCATATTGGTTCTCCGATATCGACCAAAATTAAATTTTGCCCTTCCTAGTTAAGGCNCGGCTCTAGATCAAGCGATATTGTTGCGCCCATTCACAGCACAATCAATGATCGCGGCATAAATCGTGGCTAAATCATCGCCATGCCGCCGTTTACATGCAGGGTTTGACCCGTCATGTAAGCCGACTCATCGCTGGCGAGATAGACAACCGCACTGGCCACCTCATCGCCGCTGCCGAGGCGTTTGGCGGGGATCGTGCCCAAAATGGCGTCCTTTTGCTTGTCGTTCAGCGCGTCGGTCATTGGCGTTGCAATGAAGCCGGGCGCGACGCAGTTGACGGTGACATTGCGGCTGGCGATTTCCATGGCCAGAGATTTTGACATGCCGATCATGCCGGCCTTGGAGGCGCAGTAATTGCCCTGCCCCGGATTGCCGGTCACACCGACAACAGAAGTGATGTTGATGATCCGACCCGCCTTGCGGCGCATCATCGGATAAACGACGTCGCGGGTCAGCTGGAAGGTCGACTTCAGGTTGATGTCGAGCACCGCGTCCCAGTCATCGTCGGACATGCGCACGAACAGACCGTCTTTGGTGATGCCAGCGTTGTTGACCAGAATATCGATGCCCTCGAGCTCTTCTTCCGCCTTGGTGGCCAATGCCTTGACCTCTCCGGCGTCGCTCAGATTGGCCGGGAAGATGTGAACCCGATCGCCGAGCTCGGCTGCGATCTCCT
>JABSRX010000048.1 GCA_013214695.1 Rhizobiaceae bacterium
CGTCAGCATTTCCTTGTTCCTGATGACCAGTTTTGAGCCCCGGATCGAATATCTTTTCTATCCCATGGCTCTTGTAGGCATAGGCAACGGCATGACCTTGCCCAACTCCAATGCCGGCGCGATCAGCGTGCGACCGGACCTGGCTGGCTCGGCATCCGGACTGGGCGGCTTTCTGCAAATCGGTGGCGGTGCTGCCCTGGCCTCCCTGTCCGGCATGTTGATCAGCGTCGAAAATCAGGCCATCCCACTTTACCTGATCATGCTGATCTCTTCCCTTGCCGGCTCGGTCATTGCCGCAATGATGTACTTCAAAGTGCGCCAAGATGGCGTTTGAACCCCCTCGATACTTGCCCTAGATATGGCTGATGAGCGAAACTGACGATCTTATTCTGGGCCCTGATCCGCAAGACGAGCGCCTGTCGGCGCCGGTCACGGGCATCAATGAAAATGGCGAAACCGTTGATCTTCGGGTGGTCACCGAACGCCCGCTGACGCTCTATCTCAACCGTCAGGAGATCGTCACCATGATGACGATCGGGGATCATCCGGATCTTCTGGCTATTGGCTATCTGATCAACCAGAACATGTTGAAGCCGGATGATCCGATCCAGGCCGTCGACTATGATGATGAACTCGGTGTCGTTGTGGTTCGCACAGAGTTCGAAACCGGCTTTGAAGAAAAGATGAAAAAGAAGGTGCGCACGTCCGGTTGCGCCCAAGGCACGGTGTTCGGCGACGTCATCGACGCCTTTGATGACATCAAACTTTCCGATAATGCCAAATTGAAGACTTCATGGCTGGGGCGCCTCACCCATCAGATCAACACCACACCGAGCCTCTATCTGGAAGCTGGTGCAATCCATGGATGTGTGCTGTGCGAGCAAGACAAGCCGCTGGTCTATATGGAAGACGTTGGGCGCCACAATGCCGTTGACAAGATTGCCGGGTGGATGGCCGTCAACAAGGCGGATCCGTCCAACAAGATCTTCTACACAACCGGACGGTTGACCAGCGAAATGGTCATCAAAACGGTGATGATGGGCATCCCGATTCTGGTCTCGCGCTCCGGTTTCACCGCCTGGGGCGTCGAATTGGCCCGCCAGTCAGGTCTGACCTTGATCGGCCGTGCACGGGGCAAACGCTTTACCGTCCTGTCCGGCGAACAACGCATCGAGTTTGATGAGGGGACTGGGGCATGAAGATTGCCGGTGTCATTTTGGCCGGCGGCCTGTCGCGGCGCATGGGCGGCAATGAAAAAAGTTTGCTGGAACTGGCAGGTAAGCAACCGATTTCTTGGGTGGCCGACGCTCTGGCGCCCCAGGTCAGCCAACTTGCGGTCAACGCCAACGGCGATCCTGCGCGTTTTGACTTTTTGGGCCTGCCGGTGATTGCTGACACGGTCGAGGGGTTTGTCGGCCCTTTGGCAGGCGTATTGGCCGGCATGCGCTGGGCCAATGGCTTGCAAGGCATTACGCACCTGGCTTCCGCTGCAGCAGACACCCCTTTCCTTCCCTCAAACCTGGTGCAGAAGTTGGAGCACGCCACAGGCGCAGATGATGACATCGCCATGGCCCACAGCTTAGATCGCATTCACCCCGTATTTGGCCTGTGGCCCATTGCCTTGGCCGATGAGCTGGAGCACTTTCTCGTCGCCGAAGACAAGCGCAAGATACTGGAATTCGCCAACCGCCATACCTTGCACAGCGTCAACTTTGACGAACCCGGCACCGATCCGTTTTTCAACATCAACACCCCGCAGGACCTGGCGCAGGCGGAAGAAATGGCAAAGGCCCAGCATTCATGAACAGACTGTTCGGCATTGTTGGCTGGAAGAATTCCGGCAAGACCACGCTGGTCGCCGCGCTGGTGGAAGAATTCACCAGGCGCGGACTTCGGGTCAGCACGATCAAACACGCTCACCACAACTTCACCTTCGACAAGGAAGGCACCGATTCCTTCAAACACCGGGCCGCAGGCGCCCATGAAGTGGCTTTGGTGTCGTCCAAGCGCTGGGCGATCATCCATGAAAACGAGACCGAATCGGAAGAGCCGAGCCTGGAAAACATGGTGTCTAAACTTGGCCCCTGCGACCTGATCCTGGTCGAGGGATATAAGAATAGTAACATTCGCAAGATTGAGGCCATTCGACGCGACTTCCAGTCAGAAACGCCGCTGTGGCAGACCCATGAAGGCATTGTGGCGGTCGCATGCGACGCACCCATCGAAGGCTGCGACAAGCCCCAATTTGAACTCAACGACGTGCCCGGTATTGCAGATTTCATCATTCAGATTGCAGGCATCCGCGTATGAACGCCGCCACCCCTTCCTTGATTGATGACTGCTTTCTTCATGACAAGGATCGCCTGCGCCATGATGAGGCGCTGAAGCTGCTACAGCAGCGCCTGTCAGTCATTGTGGCGACGGAAACAGTGCCAACCGATCAGGCCTTGGGACGCGTACTGGCCCAGGATATTGGCGCACCGCACAAGGTGCCGCTGCACACCAATGCAGCGGTTGACGGCTATGCTTTTGACAGTGCTGATTTCGACGGGTCTCCAATGCCTGTCTCGGCCCGCATTGCCGCCGGAGATCTGGCCCCTGAACCGCTTCAGCCGGGAACGGCTGTGCGCATTTTCACCGGCGCTGTGATGCCGGCGGGCGCACAGACTGTCGCCATGCAGGAGGACTGCAGCGAGAGCGACGGACGCGTACAACTGCCAACCGGTTTGAAGTCAGGTGCCAATTGCCGCAAAAGCGGCGAAGATCTGCAACCGGGCGATCTGGTGGTGGCAAAGGGGAAGCGCATCGGCGCGGCTGATCTGGCCGCCCTGGCCTCGATCGGCATTTCCGACGTCAGCGTCTTCAAAAAGCTCAAGGTTGCTCTCTATTCTAACGGCAATGAGATGCGGGTCCCCGGTGCATCCGACACTGCCCTGCTGCCCGGCGAAGTGTACGATGCCAATCAGCCGCTGCTGGCGGCACTCTGCGCCAATCTGCCGGTTGAATTATCCCGGCTCGGCATCATCCGCGATGACGCAAAGGCTGCCGAAGAGGCCATCGCCGCCGCGCGTCAGGAACACGACGTCATCATCACAACCGGCGGCGCATCGCGGGGGGCCGAAGATCATATGGTCACGGTTCTGGACAAGCTCGGCAAACGCCATTTGTGGCAACTGGCCGTCAAACCTGGCCGGCCCATGATGTTCGGGCAATTGACGAGAGCAGACTCGCCCCAGCCCTGCCTGTACTTTGGGCTCCCCGGCAATCCCGTTGCCGCAATGGTCTGTTTCCTGCTCTACACCCAACCGGCCCTGCTGCGCTTGGCAGGCGCTGATTGGCAAACCCCGCCGCGCTTCAAAGTGCCGGCAGCATTTTCCATAGCCAAGAAGAAACCTGACCGCCGCGAATTCATCCGCGGCAAACTGGTATCGGGTGAAAACGGGGAGCTGTTTGCCGACAAATATGGCCGCGATGGCTCGGGCCTCATCTCATCTTTGCGGGAATCGGACGGCCTCATCGAAATTCCGGAAGAAGTGATATCGCTGGAACAGGGCGAACTCGTTTCTTTCCTCCCGTTCAGCGGCTTTTGAGCGACGCGCCCCGCACGGCGCTTGACCAGCCCATCTAGCCCTCTAAAACAAACTGCAAATACTCGTCGAAGGATCACATCATGGCAAAAGCGGCTTTTATCGGATTGGGTGTTATGGGCTATCCCATGGCCGGTTATCTCAAGACCAAGGGAGGCCATGATGTCACGGTTTATAACCGGACAACCGCCAAGGCCGAGAAGTGGGCAGCCGAATATGGCGGCAATTTTGCCGAGACCCCGGCGGAAGCTGCAAAAGACGCCGACTTCATCTTCTGCTGCGTCGGCAATGATGACGATCTGCGTTCGGTAACGACTGGTGAAAACGGCGCGTTCCACACCATCAAGTCGGGGGCAATCTTCGTCGACAACACGACCGCCTCGGCAAATGTTGCCCGCGAACTGGCTGAAGTCGCCAAGGAGAAAGGTTTTGGTTTCCTGGATGCCCCCGTCTCGGGTGGACAGGCTGGTGCCGAGAACGGTGTTTTGACGGTTATGGTCGGCGGCGATGAAGCCACGTTCAACACGGCCAAACCGGTCATCGAATGCTATGCACGCATGGTCGGTCTGATGGGCGAAGTTGGTTCAGGCCAGTTGACCAAGATGATGAACCAGATTTGCATTGCCGGTTTGGTACAGGGCCTGTCCGAGGCGATTCACCTGGGCAAGGCCGCAGGGTTGGACATTCACAAGGTCGTCGACGTGATTTCGAAAGGTGCAGCCGGTTCCTGGCAGATGGAAAACCGCCATGCGACCATGGATTCCGGCGAATATGAGCACGGATTTGCGGTCGACTGGATGCGCAAGGACTTGGCCATCTGCCTGGAAGAAGCCGACGCCCGCGGTGTCTCTCTGCCCGTTACGGCCCTGGTTGATCAGTTCTATGCGGAGGTGCAGCGCATGGGCGGCAATCGCTGGGACACAAGTTCCCTGCTGGCCCGCCTGGAAGCGATCGGCAAATAAGCTTTTGCCCCTTACTGGAATCTAAGCCTGGTTCATCCACACGGTGGGGAACCAGTCCTCCGGCAAGGGATCATTCATATTGAGTTCCAACCCGAGATCCGGGAACGGTGGCGACACTTCGTGCGGCCGCGCCACATAGCGCGCGCCTTCTGCAAAGAACCGGAAGCTCACGGCACGGCGGCGTGTGTTGGTCGGATTGGCCGGCGCATCGTGCAGCGTGTGAAAGTCAAACGCCAATACATCGCCCGGCTCAACGGCGTAAGAGACGATGTCATCGCTGTGTTCGTCAATCGCCGGAAAGGCTTCATATTCCGTCGTATCCCCTTCCAGGGGCTCCAGCGTCTTGAAGCGGCGCGGCATATAAGTGGTCTTGTCCTTGTGGGAGCCTTTCAGGAAATTCAGGCTTTCCTGTCGGCTCACCGGATCGAGCGGCACCCAGAGGCTGACGGTTTTCGGGCAATCGATGCAGTAATATGGCATGTCCTGGTGCCAGGGCGTTGCCGAGACATTGCCCGGCTCCTTGACCAGCACATGCTCGTGGAACAGGCGGGCAACCGCGCCGCCCATCAATTCGCCAGCAACATGTCCCAGGGGGCCATCCTTGGCGATGTCGAGGAAATCCGGGAACCGTTGCCAGTTCACGTAGTCGCCGAAATAGGCGCCGCCTTCCTCCGCATGGTTTTTCCCATACGGGCCGGGGCTGGCCATATTCGCTTCAATCGCCTTGGCGAGGCGTTCCAACCATCCCTGGCTCAGAACATCGCGCAAAACGACAACGCCATTTTTTCGAAACTCGTTGGCTTCGGCGGCAGATACTTCCGAATAGTTCATAACACGCCTCCGAAGCCGTGGATCAACCGTTGATCTTTTTGCGCAGCAACTCGTTGACCGCCTGTGGGTTGGCCTTGCCGCCGGTTGCTTTCATCACCTGTCCGACAAACCAACCAATCATATTTGGCTTTTCGATGGCCTGTTGCACTTTTTCCGGGTTGGCAGCGATGATTTCATCCACAGCGGCCTCAATCGCACCAGTATCTGTGACCTGGGCCATGCCTTCTTTTTCAACGATTTCAGCCGGATCCCCGCCCTTCTCGAGCACGATCTCAAAGACATCCTTGGCGATCTTGCCGTTGATTGTACCGTCTTTGATCAGGTCGATAATGCTGCCGAGTTGATCTGCAGATACAGGCGATTCTTCCAGGCTCTTGCCGGCCTTGTTGAGCGCGCCGAGCAGGTCGTTGATAACCCAGTTGGCGGAGACCTTCGCGTCACGGCCGTCGGCAACCTTTTCGTAGAAATCGGCAATCGATTTATCGGAAACGAGGATCGAGGCATCATATTCCGACAAGCCTTCGCCGATGAACCGGTTGCGCTTGGCATCGGGCAGTTCCGGCAATTCAGCGCGGATGCCATCAACATAGGCATCGTCAAATTCGAGCGGCAGCAGGTCGGGATCAGGGAAATAGCGGTAGTCATGCGCTTCTTCCTTGGAGCGCATGGAGCGGGTTTCACCCTTGACCGGGTCAAACAGACGGGTCTCCTGATCCACCGTGCCGCCCTCTTCGAGAATGTCGATCTGACGGCGGGCTTCATATTCAATCGCCTGCCCCATGAAACGGATCGAGTTGACGTTTTTGATCTCACAACGGGTGCCGAACTCACCGCCAGGCTCACGCACCGAGACGTTGACATCGGCGCGCATCGACCCCTGGTCCATGTTGCCGTCACAGGTGCCCAGATAGCGCAGGATGGAACGCAGCTTGGTGACATACGCCTTGGCTTCGTCGATGGAGCGAATGTCCGGTTTGGAGACGATTTCCATCAGCGCAACGCCGGACCGGTTCAGATCGACGAAGCTCATGGTTGGATGCTGATCGTGCATCGACTTGCCAGCATCCTGTTCCAGATGCAGGCGCTCTACGCCGATCTCAACGCTTTCAAACTGCCCCTGTTTGTCCGGCCCCACCTGGATGGTGATGACACCTTCGCCGACGATGGGATGATACAGCTGCGAGATCTGGTAGCCCTGCGGCAGGTCTGGATAGAAGTAGTTCTTGCGGTCGAATACCGAGCGGTTGTTGATCTTGGCGTTCAAACCCAGGCCGGTCTTCACCGCCTGGCGCACGCATTCCTCGTTGATCACCGGCAACATGCCAGGCATGGCGGCATCAACCAGAGACACGTTGGCGTTCTGCTCGCTGCCAAATTCGGTGGATGCACCGGAGAACAGTTTGGCATTCGATGTCACCTGTGCATGGACTTCCAGGCCGATGACGAGTTCCCAGTCATGATCTTCTCCGGAAAAGAAGTTCTTCGGGTTTGGGGTGCGGGTATCAATGAGTCCGGTCATTTTTTAAGCTCAATCTGTGCTTCAATTCTATCTGTTGGCGGTGCGCTGAGGCTCGAAGGCCGCGCCATTACCACCATTTTTCGGGCGTGAAGTGACCCGCAGCCTGTTCGATCACCGAGCCGGCCTGGAACAGTGTTTCCTCCTCAAACGGACGACCGATCAACTGCAATCCAAGCGGCAGGCCTTCATCGCTCAAACCGGCCGGCACCGAAATGCCAGGCAGGCCGGCCATGTTAACGGTCACAGTGAAAACGTCATTGAGATACATTTTCACCGGATCAGCAGCCATTTCCTTGTCGCCGATGGCAAAGGCCGCCGACGGTGTTGCCGGGGTCAGGATGCAATCAACACCTGCGTCGAAGCACTGTTCAAAATCCTGCTTGATCAGTGTACGCACCTTCTGCGCCCTTGTGTAATAGGCGTCATAGAAGCCAGCCGACAGCACATAGGTGCCGATCAGGATACGCCGCTTCACCTCTTCGCCAAATCCGGCAGCACGGGTGTTTTCGTACATTTCCTCGATGTTCTTGCCATCGACGCGCAGGCCATATTTGACGCCATCATAGCGGGCCAGGTTGGACGAAGCTTCCGCCGGTGCCACGATGTAATAGGCTGGCAGCGCATATTTGGTGTGCGGCAGCGAGATATCGACAATCTCAGCGCCAGCGTCCTGCAACATGGTTTTGCCCTGCTCCCAGAGCTTCTCGATTTCCGCGGGCATGCCGTCGAGGCGGTATTCGCTTGGAATACCGATCTTCATGCCTTTGACGCTCTTGCCGATGGCCGCTTCATAGTCCGGCACCGGCAGATCGGCGCAGGTCGTGTCGCGCGGATCGCTGCTGGCCATGGATTTCAACATGATCGCCGCATCACGCACGTCGCGGCTGATCGGGCCGGCCTGATCCAGCGAGGACGCAAAGGCCACCATGCCGAAACGCGAGCAACGCCCATAGGTCGGCTTGATCCCGACAGTGCCGGTAAAGGCAGCAGGCTGACGGATCGAACCACCGGTGTCCGAAGCAGTTGCTCCAGCACAAAGATGCGCAGCAACGGCGGCGGCAGATCCACCCGACGAACCGCCTGGCACCAAAGCCGGGCCATTGCTGGTGCGCTCCCCTTCCCGCTTCCACGGGTTGGTCACAGCACCATAATAAGACGTCTCGTTTGACGACCCCATGGCAAATTCGTCCATGTTCAGTTTGCCGAGCATGACCATGCCGTCGTCGAACATGTTTTTGGTCACGGTCGACTCATAACGCGGTTGGAATCCATCGAGAATATGGGAGCAAGCCTGCGTGTGTACGCCTTCCGTCGAATAAAGATCCTTGACCCCGATCGGCACACCTTCCAGTTTACCGCCATTGCTGGCAGCAATTTTTTCATCAGACTTCGCAGCCTGTTCCAGAGCCAGCTCAGGTGTCGTTTTCACATAGGCATTAAAGGCCGCATTATGCGCCTCGATCGCGTCGACATAGGCCTGGGTTGCTTCAACGGAAGTGAAGTCCTTGGCCTGAAAACCATCCCGCAACTGGGCAATCGTAAGTTTGGTAAGATCGGTCATTGTTTTTCGTTTTTGATTGTTCCGCGGCTGTCGCGGTTGAATTAGGAGTGTCGAGGTGCCGCCTGCAGGCGACGCGGTCGTGCGACTTAGTCGACGACCTTTGGCACCATGAAGAAATTGTCTTCGCTCATCGGCGCATTGGCGGTGACGTCTTCGGCCTTGTTGCCGTC
>JABSRX010000049.1 GCA_013214695.1 Rhizobiaceae bacterium
GTGGTCAAATCGGCGCCGCAGTTCTGACGCGCTTCTGAGGCGTTGCTCATCTACATGCTTTTTGAAGTATTGCTCAACTTGCGAGCGAACCGTTGCTTGCGCTTTCATCTGTTGGGTTGCCAAGCGCTTTTCAGCTTGCGGATCCGTATTGTCGGCAACCTTTGATTTGGTTGCGATCGCCTTGTTCCTTGCGTTGGCGAGGGAGAGTTCCGGATAGGTCCCGATTTTGATCCGAGCCCGTTTTCGGGTTATCGGGCTTGTGTAGACCACCATCCAAGTTTTGCGTCCAGTCTTTGATACGCGCAGGCATAGGCCCGTTACTTGTGTGTCAAAATAGTCGTTCTGAATTTTGCCTTCGGATGTTGCTCCGACTACGGCTCTATCGGTCAATCGAATTTTCGCCATTTGATCGAATGTCCTGTACCTAGATAGCGCAATAGGTACGAAATTGACGTTGCTTGACGAAAACGACTGAAATTAAATGAACCGAATTGCGCGATAAAACACTTCAAACACAATGAGTTTGGAGTTACAAATCATTTCAGCGGATTTCACAAAATTTCACAGTACACTTTCTTCTAAGCAGTAGGTCGGAGGTTCGAATCCTCCAGGGATCGCCAATAATTTCAATGGGTTAGTAGAAGCGCTCCTAGTCCTATTTTCATTTGGGACACCTATGGGACACCCTGCGCCGAAATGGTAGATTCAGCAATCGACACCCCTTCACTGGCCGGCTTCCCAATAAGCGTCTGAAATTATTGAATGCTCATAGTATGCAGTCGCGTTTCGTCCTGTGTGGTCGCCGCACCCAAACAGAAATCAGCAAACCCATCAGGAAGTCGTCCCTCCAACGCGTACCCGGGCCGGATGATGTGCTCCCAATGTGAAGGAGTCTGACGTGATCAACACAAACAACGTTGCCGCCAACCTTGGCCTTGCCTATGAACAGATCGAGCGCCTAGGCAAGGAGCCAATCAGGAACCAATGTCTAGACTCCGCCGACACCGAGTTGGTTCTGTCCGATCGTGATATGTGGACGACAGAGTAGGCTTCGGCGCTGATGGGCCGATCAGCGATGCAATCTTGTTCGAGGTTTCGCAGCGTCAACAACGGGCCTGACAGGCATTAACTGTGAGGCAGGGTGTCGATCATAACGACGGGCTTGCAGTTGGCGCCGTATGTCTGCTTCGCGGACCGAGCGGACCTTGCAATCCCGCGAAGTCGCCATTGCTTACTTCAACAAAACTCTTATGGACTTGCAGTCTACACAATTTCCAGTTCTGGTGCATGGACTTCAATACAGTCTGCTGAACCAAACAGAGACTTGACCATGTCGAAACTCGATTACGGCTTTGAGAATTAGCCGCCTCGGAATTCCACACCGCCGGGATGCTGGGCCAGTTTTAATTACTGTCGGCTTCGACCCGTTCGCATAGTACCGTATCTGAGATAGGCTGATGCGCACTGAATATCTGGGGAAGCGACTTCATGGACGTCTCGTTAACTCCTGGGCCAGAAGACTATGCCAATCGGTCGCTTGAGCAACGGCACACCTCTGTTACCTACGCATAAGCTCGGGCCATAGATCGAAAAGAAACATCGCGACCGCACAGACGACCCACAGGAGATTGATTGTCCAAAAAAGGATGGGATTCTGGTTTCGTTGGATTGTTTCTACGAAATAGGTATCTCCAGAACGTAGAGAACTCCAAACCCACCACGCGATCAGTATGCCCCAGGGCCAATACCAATCGAGAACAATGGAAATCACTGCAAATACGAGAGACGCTGCTGTCAGAGGTTTGTTCGTCATGGGGAATTCAAATATCTTTCATCCTATCATCATGGCTCTCACCAAAGGACCAAACCTGCTGTGCTCCGAATACTGTCGGTAGCCAGATGTCCTCAGAACCTCTGACACTATAGGATACTAAGATATTACCAAGGCATAATAGCTCTGTAGCCCATTGTTCCACGGGATTTCGGAAACCCGCCGTAGCCAGGTCCAATGGACGCTGTAGTTGCAGCAATTTAGGAACGCCACCGGTAATTTCCAAATGAGGTGCCTGGTGTCATGTCTATCGCGAGTTGCCACGTGGTCTGGGAAGAGCAACATCTCCCTCACCACCGCTCAGGAATGCGCATTGGTTTCCCAGAATCGACGCCGGTCAGCCTGTTGAGGTTTGCCGAAAACGATTCTCGCCTGCCTGATGATCTAATCAGCAAGTCTTGAAGCTCGTCCAAAATACGGGAGCGGTAGAGATCTGCCCATCCGCTTCAAAGGGACCCTAGCTGCCATTTCGTTGAATTTGGCGCCCAACTAGATCTCGATTAGATCTCGCTGTATTGCCTTTGTTACCGCCTTTGAACGGGTGGTGACGTCAAGTTTTTTAAAGACGTTTTTGAGGTGAAAGCGCACGGTGTTTTCGCTGATCTCGAGTATCTGGGCTATCTCCCAATTGGTTTTTCCGCGGGCAATCCAGATGAGGCAATTCTTTTCCTGATCGCCAAGCTCCAGCACTTCACCTTCATCCGAGTCATTGATGTTCATCTCCAACTTGTCGCGCAGCCGTTGCAGGCTTGCCATGAAGTGGGTCGCGCCAATTTGAAGTGAATCGCGGGTAGCCTCGAAGTTGTCCAGCGCCGATTGGCCGTTGCCACCCATGTACACAGTCACCGCGCGAATTTGATGAATGGTGTTCATGGGAAAAATCCAGGCGCGCTTGATGCCTTTGAGCTTGAGCATGCCAAGTTGGAAGCGAACCGATCCTGTCAGTTTGGAACGGCGAAGATAGCTTACGTAATCAAACGGAATTGCAGTTTCGCCGATAAACTGAACAACCGGGTCATTCAGTAACCATTTCTCCGTGATGAATTGGGAAACAATATCCATCCCGTAGTCGCTGATGTAAAAGTTCTTCGGTTGGTCGACATCTTCAAAATCGCCTTTTCCCAATGCGAAGGCATCGAACCCCTCGTACCCCGCCTCTGCCACCGCCTGAGAAAACGAATCCTTCAACGCATCGAGATCACCAGCGTGCGCGGCTTCAGCTATGAATTGTTGGATATTTTCCATGAGCAGAGTTGACGGGTGGTGGCGCTGATAAACTAGTGTTTGCTGCTTGCTAGGAATGCGTCAAGATAGGGCCGAAAAAGTTCTGGCCTGTCGATCACAAACATATGGTCAGCCTGCTCCACCTCTTGAAATTGCAGGTGGCTTATCAATTGCTTGAACTTTGCCGCTTCCTCAACCGTGCCAAACTCGTCATCGGTTCCCATCAATATCGTGGTTGGTGCAACAATCTTGGCGTAGTCGCTCTCCTCCAGTTGCAAGGGCTTCACCCACAGTGGCCATGCCTGGGTCAAGAGTTCGTACCAACCTGGATCAGTGTGTATCCACCACAAGGCGATCGCTCGCAGCGGATGGTTGAGCAAATAGCGCCACCTCGACGGAGGCACATCGTAGGACGAAGTGTGGAAAAACTTCATCATACCTTCACGGTGTTTGGGTGAGCGGCCGATTTCGGGGTGAACGCCAATCAGCATTTGTCGCTTGATCAGCTCCGGCTCAATTGTTGAAATATGCAGGCTGATCAGCGCGCCGGAAGAGTGGCCAATTGTGATCACCTGATCAATACCCAGTTCCTGGCAAAGGCCAATGATGTCCCATGCCAGCAGCGTGTAGCTGCTCAGCTTTCCAAGCGGACTGTTTGACTTGCCATGGCCGCGATGGTCGGGGCTAACGACGTGAAACTGATTGGCCAGATGGCCATAACAGTGAGACCAATTGAGCGTGCCGGTTGCCCATCCGCCATGAAGAAGCAGGACTGTGGGGGCGCTGCCATAGGGTTGGCCAAAGCGACGGTAAAAGAGCTTTAGCTCTCCCAAATGGACGCTACCTTCGCGGTAGTTTGGTAGACTGCGAACCGAATTGCCAAACATGAATCAACCCTATTGCATGCGCGAACGGCTGGAAGCTACCCGTTCGGGTAGGCGACCGAAAGCCGTCCGGCTGTTATTGCCAATACCCGCGTCTAGCTCGCTTTGCGCCATCTGCCTCCTGATAGGCGAGCAAGAGTCAGAGCAATCGGCGCACCATGTTTGTTGTGGGGTAGTGGGTGCAGTTCATGAGTGGGACGAGACTTGGACGATATTTGTTGGCAGGCTTGCTTGCTGTGGTGGGCATTACCAGCCAAGTCGATCCTGTCGCGGCGCAGGACACCAACACGCCGCAAACTGCTCAGTGTGGATTTCCCAACAAGATTGGAATCCTGACGGACCAACAGGCTCAGCAGGTCGAAGGCCAATTGAGTGGACATCTGTCCCAGTTTGGTATTCGAAACGCCGGCCTCGGTCAGCGGGTTCCTGTGCGCTGGTATTTCAACCTGCCGTTTAATGCCTCGCTTGCAGAAATGAAAGGCAAGCGGGCGGCCCCAGTTGCCGTGACTGCGGTGATGAAGAAGATCATGGGGATCAGCACCCGATGCACGGTGACCAACGCATTCACTGAACGTTCGCTCAATGACCAACCCGTGACCGGTGATTACGATGTCAAGATTTCCTATCGATTTCGCGAAGACGATGCCCCGCAAGATCTTGGCACCTTCTTCAAAGGTGCTCCGGGTTCGATCTTTTCCAAGCCCGGCATTTATCAATTAACGGCCATTCCCCGCGGACGTCTTTCACCGTTTTTCCTGGGGCCAATCTCTCATACCGTCCGCGTTGAGACGCCGACGCAGCGGCCTTTTGGCATAACTCAGTTGAAAATCGTCAATCCTGGCTCGGTACCGGGTACAGCATTCAACATCGGACAAAAGAGCTCGGCCGAAACCGCAGCCAAACGGCATTGCAAGCCCTACACATTTCGTTCCTTTGTCCGGGCCGGCAAAATAATCTCAGAGAGCCGCGACACGATCCAGACCCGCGATCAGAAGGAAGAAGTCTACAACCGGGCCATCTGGAAGCTGTTTAAGGGCGATCAGGTTCTCGAAGAAGCCGGACCGAGTGCGACCTTTTCCTTTGATGCCAAGAAATACGGCAATGGTCAGTACTTCTTGTTTGCCGAGCTTTCGCGGCAGGACCAGGGGCCAGGACCCAACAAGTTTCAAGTCAATCCAACCCGTCATGTCATCATGGTGTTTCGCTGCAAGGATCAGGACCTCGCCGGTGTCCTGCCGGACGGCGACCGTGCAAAGGGCGAACTGGTTGGTATCGCCATCGATCTGCCTGCCGATGAAGAAGAACAGGGAGCTGATGGTGGAGGTATTCCACTCAAACATCTCAATCCGGAAAACGCTATTGTGGTCGAGGATGTATTGGAGCCAGAGCGCTTTGTGCGTGATGTCCAGCCCCCCAAGATCATTCCGCCTGATCAGACCAGCTGTCTGGCCTGTCAGGCCGAAATCAAGCGGCGCGAGCGCATTCGCCCGCGCAGCTGTGGTCCAATTCTTTCTGATCTCAATAAGCTGATCTTGAATGTCGTTGAATACGACAACGCCGAGCGTGAACTCGAGCAAGTGTTCGTTGACCGCATTCTGTTGCCCTTGCAAAAGATCCGCGCTCCCCAATTCAATCATCAAAAGGAGATTGTTGCGCTGTTGAAACGGGCGGCAAAGGCCGATGTTTTGATGAGCAAAACCGGACAACAAATTCTGGCTCAGGGATTAAAGAACGCCAACCTCCGTGATGTGCGTCGGCGACAACGCCAGGGCAACGACGCCGTTTCTGCTGGGTTGTTGATCGGTGCCGATATCAGCCGGGGGGATGCCTCGCAAGTCTTCATCATCGGCGATGAATTCAAACTCGAGCAGCGCGATGCCAAACGCAAAAAGTTCGTCAAACTGAACACAGAATTCAATGCCGCAGCTGGCCAAGCAGAAAGTCAGGCCAGTCAATTCGCCAGCACTCAACTGGTTGCTGCAAATGCCCAGATTGAAGAAATGCTGAGGGGTCTCGATGCGAAGATTGAAAATCACGAGAAGCGGCAGGCAGAGATCCGTGAGATCTTCTTGAGCCGCGAGATGGAGCACTGTCTGGGATCCCCGGATAACACACGCTCAGTCGTCGCGGGCACGGAAGGCCAATTTGGCCCTGGTGGCATTCCGGGATTGAATATTGTTCTCCCCCCACACCCCGACCGGCGCATTTCGAAGGAAGACTTCATCGCAGCTGCGCGCCTCACGCCGCCCAAGGATGTTGAACACGAAGGTCTCGAAGACTTCACTCCAGTGCGCTTCAAGATGGATGGCGATGCACATCTGCGCCGTCAGGAAGAAATACTTGATCAAATCGAATTCGTGGACTCGCTTCAAGGTGCAGCAGCACGGGATGATTTCGGTCGTGCGGTTGTCGGCTTCCTGGATAAAGGCACCAAGCTGATCGTCAACCAGGCGACGTTCAATCTTCTGTTTGAAGAGGACGCGCAGGTGGCGCGTGACGCCGTCAAAAACTTCCTTCCCAAAATTCCACAGGGTCTCGACATTGTCCTGGGCACCAACTTGGCGGAGTTCGTCGACAAAGATCTGAAAGTTGCCCAAAAAGATAAATTGACTGCCGGACAGGTCGCCGAACTTCCAGCCATTCTCTTGGGTGCGGTGGTTGAAGATGTGAAAAATGTGGGCGTTGGCATAGGCAATGTATTCGCCTCGTCATTTGACGATGGACCCCAGGATGAGTTTGAGCGGGCAGCTCAACATGAACTACAAAGAGACATTGCTGAGGAAAATGCACGCGCCGTCAACGCGGGCCTACTTCTGCTCGGTGAGTTTGCAGGCGCCGGCGCCTTCACCATTGGATCCAAGATCCTGAAAGTCGGCGATCAAGTGGTCGATTCCATCGACGATATGGTCGCGCTGTTGAACAAGCGCCGAAAGGGAAATGGTCGTAATCCTCTGTCTGCTGAAGAGGTCGCAAAGCTGCGCAATGCGCGAGAGCTTGCAGAGAAGACCGATGACATGGTCGATTCCCTGCGCGTCCAACAACAGGCAAGGAAACTGGCGGAACAGGCCGACAATGCGGACATCGCCAAAGGTATCAACCGCGCACTTGACGAAGGTGATGGGCTTTCGCCAGACGTGGTGGCTTTGCTCAATGAGCGGGCGCCAGGTTTGGGCGACGACATCGCCAAGAAAGTGGATGATGCGATCAATGAAGCGCCACCGAAGCAACCTAAAGTTGATGATGTCGATGCAGGCGGAGCTAATCAGCCCAAGCCGGAAGAGGCAAATCTAAATCGGGCGGATCAACCCGAAAACCAGCCAGTCGGGCAACGTGATCCGCCAAAGGATCCAGCAGAAAATAAACCGGCTCAAAACAAACCGGACGATGCCAATGAACCTGACAATGGCAACAAAGCCAATGACGGTGAGGCCGGTGGAGGTGCCAATCGCAATGGTGATGGTGGCGATGGCGGTGATCCAAACCCACCAAACAACAATGCCGGCGATGGAGACATTGACCCGGAAATTGCGCAACGGTTGGAACGAGCACGGGAGCGCGCTCAGCGCCAACGTGAAGCTGCAAAGAAAGCGCGCGAAGAATCTGCAGAAAAGCAAAAAGCCGCTATTGAAGCCGATAATGCGGCCGAAAAGGCAATCGATGACTTCAATGCCAAAAGAGCCGAGGTGCAAAATCAACAGCGCCAGGCGCAGCAGGCCAAACAGCAGGCCGAAGTCGCAAAGCAGAATGTCGATAAAGTACGCGACGAGCGATTTGAACTGTTGATCAAGGACCGCGATCGGGGTGATTTTATTGAGGCGGCAAAGAAAGAACTCAATCCTGATCCGATACCAAATCCGAAGGTTCCNGACGCCAAACCGCAGCGTTCCCTACAGGATGTCGTCGGCCAGGNAAATCAGGCCAAGCTCGACCAGATTACTGAGTTTCTGGAAGCGCGTTTGGGTGAGCGTCAACTCAGTGACGCAGATCTCGCCAAGCTTAAAAACGAGGTCGGACTTGTCTCAGACGGCGGCAATACGGCCCTGGTGTTTGATAATCCGGCCAATCCGGACGAGGTCTTCAAGATCCCTGTTTTCAAAGACGGCAAAGGGGGGCGAACTTTTGACGCTGAGCTTGCAGACATAAATGTTCAGGGACGCGTGGATGGACTCAAGGAAGTGCAGCAGGCCGGTGTCTCCAATTTCGAGATCAAAGAGGTCGCCAAGATTACGATCAAAAAGGCCGACGGTACCGAAGTTGAGGTGCCCGCCTTGGTCGTCAAAAAGTTCCCGGACGGCACAGATGACTTCAAGAACCTGCTCGACAATGGAGAACTTACCTCTGACGATGCAATTGAAGCGCTGCGATTGCTCCACAATGGTGCCAAGAACGGCAAAATCTTTGGCGATCTGAATCGGGGCAATCTGGCGCGCGTGCCCATCGGTGACGATGTCAATAAAGTGGCGCTAGCCGAGCTCGATTCAATCAAGGACATCGGCGACCCTGCGCTGGCCCGAAAGTTTGCCTTGGAGTTTCAATTTGGCGGCTTGCCGCCAGGAGTTAAGCCTAACGCAGCAAATCGTCTCGCCAACTTTAAGAGGGTGGCCAACGAAGTTCTGGGGCAGGAAAACCTCCCCTTTGCGGCGAAAGGCGGCGAGGGCTTTTTTGGCTTCTTGGCGTCGCGGGCCAATGGGTCAATCGACGGCCGGCGGGTCGACTTCAAGAAACTGTTTGCCAACGAAAAAGCCTTTGACGATTTTCTTGAACAGTTTGACGCTCAAAAGGCCCAAAAACTCGCCAATGAACAGCCAGAATTTGCCGGTCTCGACGATGCGCTACGGAAATCGAGTGATGATCTGGATGCCGCTGCGAAAGAAGCCGATCTGCTGCAGAGGCAGGCGGTGCAGCAGGGCGATGAACTGGCCAGGCTCAACAACGAATTAAAGCAGGCAGGGGAGCAGGCCAACAAGGCCGTCAACGATGCAAAGCAACCCATCCAGGACGCAGCCGATGCGCGGTTCCAAGCTATCAGG
>JABSRX010000005.1:0-27629 GCA_013214695.1 Rhizobiaceae bacterium
GGCATAGAAAGGCAATGCAAAATATGGGTAAACCCGCTTTTGGCGCCAAAATATGGGGAGCCCGCGGAACGCTTGCCTCAGACAGCAAAAGCACTGTCCGATATGGTGGCAACACGGCCTGTGTCGAGATCATCTGCGGCGACGAAAGCCTGCTGTTTGATGCAGGCTCCGGCCTGCGTGCCGCCGGCGACCAAATCGCTAGCAAAAACCGGGAGCTCGAGGCCCAGGGTATAGAGCGCAAAAAGCTGCATCTGTTTTTCACCCATTGCCACTACGACCACATCTCCGGCCTGCCATTCTTTGCACCATTCTTCGATCCCAAGTCGACCATCGATATCTGGTCCGGTCATCTCGAAGGCCCCGACAAAACCAAACGCATGATCGAGAACTATATGAGCCCACCCTACTTTCCGGTTGGGCCAGAAGTCTTCTCGGCCGATGTCACCTATTGCGATTTTGAGGTGACGGACGTCCTCACACCCGTTCCCGATGTCGTGGTTAAAACCATGGCACTTAATCATCACGACAATTGCGTTGGCTACCGCGTCGAGTTCGACGGCAAGTCGATATGCTACATCACCGACACCACGCACATTCTTGGCGAACACGATCAAAACATCATCGACTTTGTCGAAGGCACAGATCTGATGATCTATGACGGCACCTACACCGATGAGGAATTCCCGATATTCTGGAACTTCGGCCATTCCACCTGGGAAGAGGGCATGCGCATTTCGAAGATGGCGGGTGTGAAACGCTATTGCGTGTTCCATCATCGCCCCAGCCGCACCGATGAAGATCTCGATGAGATCGGTGCACAGTGCAAGAAGGCCTTTGAAAACTCCTGGATGGGTCAGGAAGGCATGACCATTGAAGTCTAGACCCTGTCGGACTCAACTCCAGTTGTCGGTCAATTGAATGGTGTGTGAAGGCCAGATGCGCGAGATTGATCCCCGAATAAGGGTGATTTGCAACCCAATAAGATGGTGGGCTTCCGTCCAATGAAAGAGATCCTGAACCGGCTTTGGGACGCTGTCAGCGCGATTTGGCCGCGCGCCGATGCCAATGCCCTGCCGCAGCGTGTCGTCTCGGCCATTGCGCGCAATGACGACATCAGCGAAGTGCTGGTCAAGCTGATTCAATTCGGCGTTTTCACCTTGTGGGGCCTCGCTTATTTGGCGGCACCGCAGCCGAACCCGGAGACGGTGTCTCGGGTGCCGCTGGTCATCTCGGTCTATCTGATCTTCACGTTGATCCTGCTGTTGATCGCCCTGGCGCGCAAAACGCCGGTTTGGCTGATCTACTTTTCCATCCTGATCGATATGACCTTACTGACCTACCTGATCTGGAGTTTTCACATCCAATATGATCAGGCAGCGTCGTTTTCGCTGAAGGTCGTTGAAGTCATGAACTTCTTTGTACTGATCAGCCTGCGCGCCCTGCGCTTTGAAGCCCGTTACGTGATCGCCGCCGGCATCACAGCAATATTGTGCTGGTCCGCAATGGTCTACTACGTGGTCAGCGTCGTGCCCGGCGACCCGATGATCACCCGCGATTACATCACCTACATCACCAGCAACTCCGTCCTCGTAGGGGCCGAAATCAGCAAGATGATTTCGATGCTGATGTTCACCATTATCCTGGCGATAGCTGTGCGGCGGGCACACCATTTTCTCGTCACCTCGGTCGCCGAAGGCAGCGCTGCCCAAGACATGTCACGCTTCATGTCGACTTCAGTGGCCGAACGCATCCGCGATTCCGACAACACTTTTGAAGCTGGCGAAGGTGAGCGTCGTGATGTCGCCATACTCAATGTCGATATTCGCGGCTTCACCGACCTTGTTGCGAAAATGGAAGCCGATGATGCCATGGGATTGCTGTCTGATTATCAGCAGCAGATTGTGCCCATCGTTCACCGGCATGGCGGTGCGATCGACAAGTTCATGGGTGACGGCATCATGATTACCTTTGGCGCCACAAAATCTGATCCGCAGCACTGCGCCAATGCGCTGCGCTGCATCGATGAGTTGCTGACGACACGGACAGGCTGGACGGGCCCGGCAGCTGCCTTGAAAGTCAACATGGCCGTCACCGCCGGACCGGTGATCTTCGGCGCGGTTGGCTATGGTGATCGGCTGGAAGTGACGGTGATTGGTGCAGCCGTCAATTCCTCGGCCAAGCTGGAAAAGCATAACAAGATCTTGGGTAGTCAAGCCCTGAGCGATGAGCAGTGTTTCCGTGCTGCGATTGAGCAGGGTTATGAGAATCCAACCCACCGCAAAATGGTGGAGACCAAGCTTGGCAATGATAGTGAAACGATCAATGTGGTGGTGCTGGCATGACTGATACTGCAATGCCCGAAACAGCAAAGAAGGGTCGCTTGGCGAAACTCCTTTCTGAGAACCGGTTGGCTCAGGCGCGCATCTGGAGCGGCGTGGTGCTTTTCATCTATCTGGCCTGGCACATGGCCAATCATGCCTTTGGACTCTACTCCGATGAATTGATGCACCAGGCAGGCCGTTTGCTATCGAAGACTGTTGGGTTCGGACCTGTTGCCATCCTTCTCTACGGATCGTTCACCGTTCACATTTTTCTCAGTCTTTGGCGGGTCTATCAGCGGCGCAGCCTACGCATGACCGCCAAAGAATGGCTGCAGCTGATTATGGGGCTGCTGATTCCCTATTTCATGATCAGCCACATCATGAGCACCAACTACGCTGAGAACGCCTACGATCTGAACATAACCTATGACTTTGTGTTGTTGTCGGTCTTCGTTTTTGCGCCGGAATACGCCTACTACAACGCCATCGGTCTGGTTGCCGCCTGGTTCCACGGGTGTTTGGGCATGCATATGTGGTTCCAGACCATGTCCTGGTACTCCAATCACATCCGCTCATGGTTTCTGTTTGCCGCCACGCTGTTGCCGGCGCTTTCACTAACCGGTTACCTCGCAGCAGGACAACGCATCATCCCAAAAGCCAGCGATGGCGAATTCATGGGCAACTACTATGAGAAGCTGAACCTGACCGATGATGCCGTGTTCGGTCAGCTTGCCCGCGATGTTGGTTGGGTGGAATTCTTCTTTGTCATGCTGGTGGTGGCGCTGATTGCTGGCCGCATTGTGCGTTATGTGCTGCAAATCCGTTCCAAGACGGTCACTGTCGAATATGTCGATGGCCCCAGTGTCCGCTTGCCGATTGGCTCATCCTTGCTGGACATGAGTAAATCGGGGGGTGTGCCCCACGCCAATGTCTGCGGCGGCAAGGGGCGCTGCTCCACCTGCCGTGTGCGTCTGCTCAATGCCGGACCCGACATCACACCGCCCGATGAGGCCGAACAGAAGGTGCTGCAGCGGGTGCGCGCCACGGACGATGTTCGACTTGCCTGTCAGTTTTATCCGCAAACCAATTTGAAGGTGTTGCGCCTTTTGCCGTCGGAGGTCGAACAAGCTTCGTCGGCTGATTACGAACCCTGGTCCAGCGGCCGCGAAAAGGTCGTGACCGTCATGTTCGCCGATATTCGCGACTTTACCCGAACCGCCGAAAGCCGCCTCCCCTTCGATGTGGTTTACCTGATCAACCAGTTTTCAAAGGCCATGGGCAAGGCGGTGGTCAAAAGCGACGGTCGCATCGACAAGTTTCTCGGTGACGGCTTTATGGCGTTGTTCGGGGTCGACGGTTCACCAGAGGAATCGGCGGCCAACGCCCTCAAGGCCGCTGGCAAGATGATCGACGCGCTGAACCGACTCAACGAAGAATTGATTGGTGATTTGAACGAACCCTTGCGCATGGGCATTGGCATTCACACCGGCTCGGTCATATTGGGCAATATGGGATATGGCGATGCCCGNGGCCTGACCGCAATCGGCGACGCCGTTAACACTGCGAGTCGATTGGAGTCGGCAACAAAAGAACAAAAATGTATTCTATGTGTATCAGCAGAGACGGTTTCGCTGGCCAATATGTCTGCACCAGACGAGACAAAGAAACGCATTGCCGTGCGCGGCAAGAAAGATAAACTGGATATTCACGCGCTCATGGACGTTGAAGGTCTTGAGCAGATCAAAGAAAAGGCTCTGGCATGACTGGGAAATTGACTTCATTTGGAATTCGGCATTTCACCCTTATGGCTGCTGCAGCTGCCTGTTTTTCGTTTGGTTCGATGCTTGCTGCGCCCGTGGCAGAAGCCGGGTGTAAGGACTCCGCGGACGCTGGGGTCGATTGGTCCGGTTGCCGCAAACGCAATGTGATCTTGAGCGGTACAGACTTCACCGGTGCCAATTTCAACAAAACTGACCTGTTTGGTTCCGACCTGCGTGAAACCAACTTTTCGGGCGCTGATCTGTCCCGTGCGGTCATGACACGGGTGAATATTTCCGAATCCAATCTCACCAAAGCCAACCTGAGCAAGGTCGACGGCGGTCGTATGGTTTTTCAAAGTGTCAATCTGACCGAGGCATCGCTTGAAAAGGCGGAACTGTTTCGCGCCGACTTTGATGGCTCGAACCTGACAAACGCCAACCTCAACAAAACAGAACTTGGACGTGCCAATTTTACGGACGCCAATCTGACAAACGCTCAGATCACGTTCACCAACCTGGCCCGGGCCAATTTCACCGACTCCAATATGACGGGTACCGATCTTGAGAAGTCGTGGACCTACCTCACCAACTTCGCGGGCGTTGATCTGTCCGGTGTCGCAAACCTCACCCAGGAACAGTTGGAGCTTGCCTGTGGCGACAGCGATACCGTGTTGCCAGCTGGCCTTACAGCGCCGGCGAAATGGCCGTGCGGCAGCGACGACTGATCCGTTAGCCTATTTCCACTGAAAAAGCCCGGATCTGCAGGCCAGATCCGGGCTTTTTCATTTTGCGTCGGGTCGGCAATCAGTTTTGATCTGCTGCCTTAATTTCTTCCAGACGCGGCATGGTCAGGGTGGAGTATCCTGAGTCGACGAAGTGAATTTCACCGGTCACGCCGCTGCCAAGATCTGAGAGCAGGTAAAGGCCCGCTCCGCCAACCTCTTCCAGAGACACTGTGCGCCGCAGCGGCGCGTTGCGTTGCTGGTAATTGTACATGGCGCGTGAGTCGGCAATGCCAGCGCCGGCCAGCGTCCGCATGGGGCCCGCCGAAATCGCATTGACACGGATGTTGCTCGGCCCAAAGTCATTGGCAAGATAGCGCACGCTCGACTCCAGCGCCGCCTTTGCCACACCCATGACATTGTAGTTGGGCATCACCCGGGTTGATCCGCCATATGTCAGCGTCAGCATTGATCCGCCGTCTGTCATCAATTCAGCCGCCCGTTTGGCGGTCTCGGTGAAGGAGAAGCAGGAAATGACCATCGTGCGGGAGAAGTTCTCGCGCGTTGTATCAGCGTAGGCACCCTTCAGTTCCGAACGGTCGGAGAACCCGATTGCATGGACAAAGAAATCCAGCTTGCCCCACTCCTGCTTCAACTGATCAAAAACACCATCTACCGACGCGATGTCTTCAACATCGCAATCCATCAATAAAGACGCGCCTACCGATTCGGCCAGCGGTTGAACCCGGCGTCCAAACGCCTCTCCCTGACAAGTGAAAGCCAGTTCGGCACCGTGGGCGGCGAGCATTTTGGCAATGCCCCAAGCGATCGAATGATCATTGGCAACGCCCATGATCAGGCCGCGTTTACCCGCCATGATGTTCGATTGAAGTTCAGTCATGGGATAAAGCTCTTATGTGGTCTTAGGCGTAGCGTTGGAAAACGAGCGAGGCGTTGGTGCCGCCAAATCCGAAGGAGTTGGACAAGACCGTGTCGATCTTGGCGTTGTCCTGACGCTCCTGGACGATTGGCATGCTGGCGAATTCCGGATCCAGCTCGGTAATATGCGCGCTTTCACAGATAAAGCCGTTCTGCATCATCAGCAGCGAGTAAATGGCTTCCTGAACGCCGGTTGCGCCGAGCGAGTGCCCGGTCAGCGACTTGGTCGCCGAAATGGGCGGGCATTTGTCGCCATAGATCTCCTGCAGAGCACCGATTTCCTTAGCGTCGCCAACACCTGTCGATGTCGCATGTGGATTGATGTAATCAATCGGCTCGCCGACGCCTTCCACAGCCATATTGATGCAACGCACAGCACCTTCACCCGAAGGGGCCACCATGTCGTAGCCGTCGGATGTCGCACCATAGCCAACGATTTCACCATAAATCTTCGCACCGCGGGCCTTGGCGTGCTCGAGTTCTTCAAGAACCAGAACCCCTGCTCCGCCTGCGATGACAAAACCATCACGGGAGACATCAAATGCGCGAGACGCTGTTGCTGGCGTATCATTGTATTTCGACGACATGGCTCCCATGGCATCAAACAGGTTGGACATCGACCAATCGAGATCTTCGGACCCACCGGCAAAGATCACGTCCTGTTTGCCGATCTGAATGGTCTCGTAGGCGTTGCCGATACAATGGTTCGACGTCGCACAGGCGGAGGAGATCGAGTAGTTCACACCCTTGATCTCAAACTGTGTCGCCAAAACCGCCGATGCGGTGGAGCTCATGGCTTTCGGCACGGCTGTCGGCCCGATGCGCTTTGGTGAGCCTGTATCAATGGTTTTCTGGGCAGCTTCAATAATGGTTTTTGTCGAAGGGCCGCCCGAGCCCATGATGATCCCGGTACGGGGGTTGATCACCTCGTCGGATTCCAGTCCGGAATCAGCAATTGCCTGCTGCATGGCGATGTAGTTCCAAGCAGTGCCTTTCGACATGAAGCGGACGGTGCGGCGGTCCAGCACCTCAAACGGATCCAGATCAGGTGCGCCCTGCACCCGACAACGAAATCCGTATTTGTCAAAATCCTCTGAGAATGTGATCCCAGATTTGGCTTCCCGCAGGGAGGCCAGAACTTCTTGCGAATTATTGCCGATTGAGGAGACAATCCCCATGCCGGTGACCACGACCCGTTTCATCCAATGGCCCCTTCTTTAATGGACAGTGTTGTTAAGATGGACGCCCCAGCGCCAGCTTTCAAGCCTTGAAGCCTATTCAGTGAATAAGGCAACACGCAGGTCTTTGGCAGTAAAAACGGTTTCTCCGTCCGCCTTCACCAGACCATCTGCAATACCCAGTACCAAACGTCCCCGCATGACCCGCTTGAAGTCGATTTCGTACTCGACCAGGCTGGTTTTCGGGGTCACCATGCCGGTGAACTTCACTTCACCAGTCGAAATGGCGCGGCCTTTGCCAGGTTCGCCCAGCCAACCCAGGAAAAATCCGGTCAACTGCCACAGCGCATCCAGACCCAGACAACCGGGCATGACCGGATCCCCGTGGAAGTGACACGGGAAGAACCACAGGTCCTCATGAATCTTAAAATCAGCCCGGATGCACCCTTTGCCATGGGCACCACCCGATTCGGAAATCTCGTTTATGCGATCGAACATGAGCATTGGCGGCAGCGGCAATTGTGCATTGCCTGGGCCGAACATATCGCCCATTGAACAGGTCAGGATTTCTTCGTGTGTGTAGCTAGATTTCTGTTCAGCCATGAAATTCGGCAACCCCTGTCGTCGACGCGTCAAATGCACGCCATCGCTTGCAATTTATCGTTAACACTGCCCATACCCCGCGAGGATATTGGGGTCAAACAGCTTTTCGGGTTGCACACCCAATTCCAGAACGTCGCAGCCCCGCACAGAGCGCTTGCAGAGACGCGTTTGCTCACCTATTCTTAGGCGGTAGGTAGTATCTCTTTTGTGTCTGATCGAAACAAGCAGATACACAATTGAACGGACAATTATGCTCATGTCTTCAGTAGACGAGACAATGACAACTTCAAATGACAGCGATGGGCTGAATCTGGACGATCGCCTGCGTGATGCGGGCCTGCGCCCGACACGCCAGCGTCTGTCATTGGCTCATTTGCTGTTTTCCAAAGGAAACCGGCACGTTTCGGCAGAAGCGCTTCACGAAGAGGCGGTTGTAGCAGGTATTCCGGTCTCTTTGGCCACCGTCTACAACACGCTTCATCAGTTTAATGAAGCCGGTTTGTTGCGTGCGGTCGCGGTTGAATCATCAAAGACCTATTTCGACACCAATACCAGCGATCATCACCATTTCTTCATTGAGAACGAGAACCGTATTGTCGACGTTCCCGCTTCTCATATCACGGTAGCTGACCTTCCTGAGGCCCCAGAAGGCATGGAAATCGCCCGCGTCGATGTGATTGTGCGGCTGCGCCAGAAAGACTGACGCGCTCAAAGACTAGCCGTCGATGGCTTCACCGGGATAAACGCCCCAAATACTGTCCTGCTGGAGCCAAAAGCGCGTATCCTGCGCCTCCACTTCGCACCACTGGGCAACGCATTCGTCAATTGTCACCATCAAGCCGGCCTGCAAGCGGGCAACCGTCGACGCGTCGTGGCTGGCGGAACCCTTGCCGTTGATCAGCGCTGCCCGAACCGTGTTGCCAAAGGCGATCTTTGGCTTTTCCCAAGGCGCCACAATACCAGTGCGGCGGCTGGACAACTGGGAGTTCAGCACCCAACCGGTCGTGCCCTCGGAATCACGAATGCGGCGCCACTGGTCGAACTCCTGAATAATTTCAACGGGCAAACCACGCTTGGTGTACAGCCAGTTGATCGCATATTTGCGGCCTGGACCCACCCGAAGGTTCACCTTGTTGAATTTCAAGCTGACAAAGCGGGGCAACGGCAGTCCGGTCTCACGGCCATGGGTAATGCCCGAGCCATTGGCCATGGCGGCCGACGACATCATCCCCAGAATCAAGCCAAACAGCACAAGTGCGGACAGAAGATACTGAAGAGCCTTGGAAGATACGGAAATACTGAACTTGAAAGGGAACACTGAGGACATCCTGCTTTGATGCTTGGCTGAGTAACGCCTGCCATTGCGTTCCAGCCCGGGTCTGCTAATAAATGTGGCCGACCGGTTGGCTAACCGGTACGGTGAACAGACTGTCGCCGATGTCGGTTAATCCGCGTTCAACAGACAGGGTTAACAAACTCTAAAGGCACCGATTTGGCTCACATTTATTCGTTTTCTGCAGGGATGGGGCAAACAGTATGACCGGCAAACGACCGCACGTGATTGTAACCCGAAAGCTGCCCGACATTGTCGAAACCCGCATGCGCGAGCTGTTCGACACCGAATTGAACATCGAAGACACGCCCTTCACGCAACCCCAATTAGTGTCAGCTGTGAAGACTGCTGATGTGCTGGTGCCCACCGTTAGCGACAAAATCGATGCGGCGATCATCAACCAGGCCGGTGAACAGCTCAAACTGATCGCCAATTTCGGCAATGGTACCGACAATATTGATATCGCCGCAGCTGCCCAGAAGGGCATCACCGTCACCAACACGCCCCGCGTGCTCACCGATGACACGGCAGATATGATCATGGCCATGATGTTGGCCGTTCCTCGCCGCCTGGTGGAAGGAGCGCAGATTATGGCCAGCCCCGATGGCTGGCCCGGCTGGTCACCCAATTGGATGCTGGGTCGTCGCGTGACCGGCAAAAGGCTCGGCATTGTGGGCATGGGCCGCATCGGTTCTGCCGTTGCCCGTCGCGCCAAGGCGTTCGGCCTGTCGATTCATTATCACAATCCACGGCGGGTCCATCCGGATCTTGAGTCCGAACTCGAGGCCACGCACTGGGACAGTCTCGACCAGATGTTGGCGCGCATGGACATTGTTTCGGTCAACTGTCCGTTTACGCCGGCCACCTACCACCTACTGTCCAAGCGGCGGTTGAAGCTGATGCAACCCGAGGCTTACATCGTCAACGCAGCCCGCGGTGAGATCATCGATGAGGAAGCCTTGATCGACGCATTGGAGGCGGGCGCACTGTCGGGCGCAGCCCTTGATGTGTTTGAAAAGGAACCAGCTGTTTCTTCGCGCATGCGCAAACTGTCAGAGCAGGGCAAGCTGGTCATGTTGCCTCACATGGGGTCGGCAACAGTAGAAGGCCGCGCAGAGATGGGCGACAAGGTGATCATCAACATTCGCACGTTGTTTGATGGCCACCGCCCGCCGGACAGGGTTCTGCCCGGCAGGGGCTGATTCTTTTACAGGACCGCTACAACGCGTCCACGGATCTTGCCGTCAACGATGTCTGTTGCAGCGCCGATCAGATCATCAAATCCGATTTCGGTGGTCAGGCTGTCCAGTTTCGTCATGTCCAAGTCACTGGCCAAGCGGTTCCAGGCTTCGTTGCGCACGGCCAGAGGTGCCATAACGCTGTCGATGCCCAACAGGCTGACACCTCGCAGGATAAACGGCATGACGGTTGCGGGCAGATCAAAGCCCTGCGCCAATCCGCAAGCAGCCACTGCACCACCATATTTGGTCTGAGCCAGAACATTCGCCAGAGTGTGCGAGCCAACGGCATCAACGCCGGCAGCCCAGCGTTCCTTGCCCATCGGACGACCGGCTTCCGACAGCTCATTTCTGTCGATGATTTCGGAAGCGCCTAAGCCTTTGAGGAAGTCTGCTTCATCCATGCGGCCTGTCGACGCGATCACTTCATAACCGAGCTTGGACAGGATGGAGATAGCGACGGAGCCAACACCACCATTGGCGCCAGTTACGATGACCGGTCCACGCTGTGGTGTGATTTCGTGGCTTTCCAACGCCATCACGCAGAGCATGGCTGTGTAACCGGCTGTGCCGATGGACATGGCCTGTTTGGCCGAAATGCCTTCTGGGCGTTTGATCAGCCAGTCGCCATTGACGCGCGCTTTCTGTGCGTAGGCTCCCCAATGGGTCTCGCCGACGCCAAAGCCGTTGAGAATAACATCGTCGCCTTCCGAAAAACCGGAATGGCTGGATTCAATCACCTTGCCGGCAAAATCGATCCCAGGAACCATCGGCCAATGGCGCACAACGGGTGATTTTCCGGTGATCGCCAAGCCATCCTTGTAGTTAACAGTGGTGGCTTCCACCGCAACCGTCACATCCCCTTCCATCAGATCGCTATCGGAAAGCTCCGTGACCTCGACAGACTGCTTTTTTTCTTCATCGCGCGAAATAAGGATCGCTTTGAAATTAGACATAGATCATTCCTAAACTAGGTATCAGATTTTTGATTTTTAGATTTTGAGCGCAACGCCAGCACTTCTTCCGTTATGATCGCAATGGCGCCCAAAGTAATATAGCTGTCGGCGACATTAAACACCGCAAACGCCCATGTCTGCGTGTGAAAAAGAAAAAAGTCGATGACATGGCCTTGGGTCAATCGGTCGATAAGATTCCCCAAGGCACCGGAAATCACCAAAGCAAAGCCCAAAGAGGCCAATTGTTGATCTGCCGGCACTTTGCGCCACAGATACAGCATAATGCCGGTGATCACCAAGGTGAGCGCGATCAGCCCGCCACTGCCAACATTCGACAAAAACGAAAAGGCGACGCCCGTATTGTAGGTGAGATACAGGGAGAAAAACCCAAAGACCTCAACCGTCTCATGGAACGGCAGATGGGTTTCTGCCAGCCACTTGGTCAATTGGTCGATGCCGATCAAGGTCATCACCAGCAAAGTCATGAACTTCTTCAATGGTCGCGTCCCTCAAGGGTCAACAGATGCTGTCGGGCTTCAAATAACACAATGCCAGTGGCGACCGCCAGATTGAGTGAATCAGCAGCACCATCCATCGCGATCAACACCACCGAGTCACAGGCCTCTGCCAATTCGTCGGTCAGCCCCTGTTGTTCATTGCCCATCAACAACACCAATGGTCCAGATGCGTAGTCAACCTCGCGATGATCGACGGCTCCTTTCAGATGGGTGCCAACCACCTTACCGCCCTGACCCTGAAAGTTTTTGGCAAACTCGATGAATTGCGCCTCGCTCTGGCGCACAAGCTGGACATGAAACAGCGAGCCCATCGTTGCCCGCACCGCTTCAAGCGCAAAGGGATCGGTGGTGTCACCGACCAGAAAAACGCCCTTTGCCCCCAAAGCGTCTGCCGTGCGGATGATTGTACCGAGATTGCCGGGATCGCGCACTCTATCCAACGCCAGCCAGCAATCATTGCCTTCAAACGACAGATTAGACACATCTACCAGCTTCCGCTCGATCACAGCGACGACGGATTGCGGGTTGTCGCGGCGGGTGATCGACGTCAGCAATTTGTCATTGGTGATCAGAATATCACCGCCACGGGCCCGGACTTTTGCCGACAGAGACTGGATCCGCTCGCGCTGACTGTCATCCTCCACCAAGCGACGGCTGTGCAGCAGTGTGCGGATCGTCCAGCCTTTTTCCAGTGCATCCGTTACCAGCTTCTGCCCCTCAGCGAGAAAGACATTTTCCCGGTCCCGGTTCTTTTTCAGCATCAACCCTTTGATCGACTTGATGCGCGGGTTAGCGGGCGACGAGATTTCCTCAATCCGCCCGGGTCGGTTGGCAGAATTGCTCATGTGGCACAATCCGGAGAAACAAAACGCGAAAACATGGATGTCGAGAGCGCTCGTCCACCTTCCTGCTGACGCAGGATCAACTCGCCGGATTCGATGCGCCCGTTCATTCCAGTGAACACCTCCTGCATGATTTCGTGAATGGCAAAGTGGGATGCGCGGATAGCGTAGGAGGTCAGCACGGTCATCAACGGATGTTGCGACTGCAGCGCCCTAACCATATCGAGCATATAGGGCAAGTGGTCAAACAGTTGCCAGACCTCGCCTTTGGGACCGCGTCCATAGGCAGGTGGGTCGAGCAGAATGACGTCATATGTCTTGCCGCGTCGTTCCTCGCGAGCGCAAAACTTTACCGCATCATCACAGATCCAGCGAATTGGCTTATCCTTCAGGCCCGCCAGTTCCTGATTTTCCCGGGCCCAGCCAATCGCCTTTTTGGAGGCATCGACATGGGTAACCTCCGCTCCTGCCCGCGCACCAACCAGCGACGCCAATCCGGTATATCCAAACAGGTTGAGCATGCGCACGGGACGCTTGGCCTCGGCAATGGCCTTTTGCAATGCCTGCCAATGGGCAGCTTGTTCTGGAAAGACACCAGTATGGCGGAACGACGTGAACCGCCCAAAATAAGCCAAGCCATCGAAGGCCATCGGCCAGGTTTCAGCCAGATCTCTCTTGGGGTAGTGCCAACGCCCCTGCCCTTCTTCATCCGTATCGCCGGTGAAGACAGCATCAACGTCTTTCCAATCAGCCTCGGGCAATGATCGTTGCCATATCGCCTGACCTTCGGGTCGGCAAATCGTCAAATCACCATAGCGCTCCAGCTTTTGACCATCGCCGCTATCAAGCAGCGCATAGTCTTTCGTGGGTGCCGTTTCCAAAATAAGACCGGTCTTCTCAGCCAGCCGGTCTCCGCTGTACTGGCGGCGCGGCGGCAGTTCAGGTTGGGGCGCCTTCTTGGGCCCTGGATCACCGGATGGGCTTTTTGACACCGCCCCAGTCTCGCGCGCTTCCACCACAGAGGTCCCCCGACGCGCCTTGCGCGGAGACCCGGTCTTTCGATTTCGTTTGTACTGCGGTTTTGCCATGGTTTGGCTTTACCTGCTTCCTGTCCCATCGCAAACCCCACATTTTAGTTGTTTCGTCTTGTTGGCGACGTATTGGCCTGATAGTTCAATGGACAAACAAGCGATTGGAGTTCAGCTCAATGGAAATGACAGGCAGCCACACGATTCCCGCTTCTCGCGAAAAAGTCTGGGAAGCGCTCAACGACGCCGATGTGCTTCGGGCCTGCATTCCAGGCTGCAAGGAATTGGAGAAAAAATCCGATACCGAACTGGCCGCCACCGTCGTTGCCAAAGTGGGGCCGGTAAAGGCGACCTTCAAAGGCGAAGTCACCTTGGAGAATCTTGATCCGCCAAACAGCTACTCCATTGTTGGCGAAGGCAAAGGCGGAATCGCTGGCTTTGCAAAAGGCGGCGCGAATGTGCGTCTGTCCGACGCTGAAGGTGGTGGCACCCAGCTCGACTACGATGTCGATGCCAAAGTGGGTGGCAAACTGGCCGCATTGGGATCGCGCCTGATTGACTCAACAGCCAAAAAGCTGGCTGGTGACTTCTTCACCAATTTTTCCAAGCATGTGGGTGGTTCGTAGATCCGGCGACTTGCAGTAGCCGTCGACTAAGCCGCCTTTGAGGAATCCGCCGACGAAGGTGGCGCCAGGCCAAGAGCCCCCAGAGCCTTTTGCTCATTTGTCATTGTTTCAGCCATGGCATCGGCGCGCTCGGCCTGTTTCTTGGCCTCAAAAGTCGCCTTGGTTGCCTCAACTTTTTGGATACGCGCCTGCTTGCGGTGTTTGCCCTGGGTGATCCAGGTGGCAAAGCTGCCGATCAACATGCCGACAAAAAGCATCACGAACAGAAGCGCAAACAGCGGCAAGCTGAAGGAATACAGCGGAGCGTCGCCAACCTGTGGTGGTATTGACACAGACACCACCTGCCGGTTGGCCACCGCAAGGGCGACAATCAAAATGCCNATCGGCAAAAGAATGAATAANCCTGCAATACGCTTCATTTCTAACGGCTCCAATGACACCGCGACCGAAGCGGCATCAGCCGGAAACGGGCGGTCGGGAAAATCCAAATTTGTCAGGCATCATTCGGCGGAATCATGCCCTGCCGCGGCCACGGTATAGCTTATTTGGGCGCGTTCAGGCGGTCGCGCAAGTCCTTTCCGGTCTTAAAGAACGGAACCCATTTTTCTTCGACTTCCACCCGCTCGCCGGTACGGGGATTCCGGCCAACCCGGGCACCACGATTCTTGACAGAAAATGCACCAAAGCCGCGCAACTCGACCCGATCGCCATTTGCCAGCGCTTCCGTAATCTCATTGAGAATGGCGTTGACGATGATTTCCACGTCGCGCTGATAAAGGTGGGGATTTTGCTCAGCAATGGTCTGCACCAAACTGGACTTAATCATTTTGAACTCTCCTCTGCACGACACGCTAGGCAGATGCCTGATGTTTTGCCCAGGTCGTGAGCCTGCCCGAATGCCGTAGTTCAATTGTTAATGACTGGACCTGCAGCCTGTCAATTCGGAACAGCGGCTATTTGTGCCAAATCGATAATAAACCATCGAGAAACAGGCGCTTAGGCACGATTGCGGGCAGATTTTCAGGATTTACGCCTTTTAGTGACGACGCGTCGCCCTCAAACAGCCACTGTTTTACCGCCTGCAAATTGAGGTAGCTTTGATTGGGGTCAAAGGGTTTCCAGTCGTTGACCTTCAGATCCTTGTCCAGGCCCTTTTCAGAAACCAGCCAGTCCTTCGCAGCCGTTTCTCCGCCAAGAGCGTCAACCAGTTTGTTCTTCAGCCCACGGTCGCCAGAAAAAACACGTCCATCCGACAACAACAGGGCGTCGTCGCGGCTCATCTGACGCCGCTCGGCAACAAGGTCGACAAACCAGTAATAGGTATCGGTGATCAGCTCCTTGATCACGACTTCCGCTTCCGGTGGCGGGATATGAAACGGCGAAGGTTCGGCCTTCAGTGGCGAGGATTTGATTTCCTCGATCGACACACCAATCTTGTCCAGCAATTCGGAAGCTTGCGGGTATTGAAAGATCACCCCGATCGAACCCACGATTGACGTTCTGCGCGCGATGATATGGTCGGATCCGGCAGCGATCATGTACCCGGCGGAAGCCGCCAAGGTCTTAACACTGGTGACCACCGGCTTCTTTTCGGAAATGGCCCGAACCGCTTCGTAAATCGCTTCACCGCCCGCCGTTGTTCCACCAGGAGAATCCATCGACAAGATAACGCCCTTCACCTCGTCGCTTTCTTTGATCTTATCGAGCATGCGCAACAGGTTGCGATCTTCGTAGATGGTACCACTGATCGAAACGCGGGCAATGTGCGCACCTGGCTTGGTGAGCGTATCAAACAGACCAGAAGCCGATAGCGTGGCAACGATCGCCACAGACAAAACGAGAAGCGCCGCAATGCGCCAGAAGGTGAGTTTGCGGCGCAGTCTGCGGCGGTCAAGAATGGCGTCGATATCAAGGGCCATGGTGGCTCCCCCATCTGGTTTCACGCTTTGGCGGTGACCTTACAAATATGCAGCCCTCATCTGGCTGGCAAGGCGTTATGTTGTCCCCAACATGCCGAACAGTGTGTTTTTGATGCGACCAATTTTCCGATCAGAACAATTGCCGTGCGTTGATACGAAAAAGGGGCTGGCAAGTTATGTCCTTGCCAACCCCCAAATTTCACATTGCGTGTTCTATGCGTGCTTAGCTGAACCAGCCCTTGATCTTGCCCCAAACGGACTTCTCAGGCGCGGCTTCGCCCGAGCCTTTAACCGCATCGGCGCCATCGATTTCGGGCAGTTCTTCGCTTTCAAAGTGCTCTTCGTCCGCTGTGACCTCTGCCTTCTGCACCACAGCTTCGGTGACGACGTCAGCAAATGAATTCATTTTGGCGAGTGTTGCCGGACCGGCCATGCCATCAACGGCCAAACCATTAGCTTCCTGAAAGGCCATAACTGCCTTCTTGGTGCCGGGGCCGAAGCGACCATCGGCATCAATGCCAAGATCTTCCTGCATCGCTTTCACCGTCGAACCACGCGAGCCAACGCGCAACAGAACCAACTCATGCAGGCCCATCGCCGTAAATGTGTCGGGGCCGGCAATGCCGTCAACAGCCAGACCATTGGCTTCCTGATAAGCCTTTACGGCACGTTCTGTGCCGGGACCAAAATCGCCGTCGGCGTCAATGCCCAGCGCTTCCTGCAAACGCTTAACCGGCGCACCTTTCAGGCCTCTTTTCAAAATTGACATAAACTTCTCCTCTTTGGATGGGCCATTGATAAAAACGCGCTGGAATTCTGCCCAATTCGCACCCAGCTCCCACTTCATCCCCTTTCCAGATGGCCAATGGAAAGGCAAGTTTCAAGCCACAACAGGTCGGTGGATCGACGATTTACCCAGAAGTCTTTCGACAGCCGGGCTTTGACTCGGACCCATTTCTCATTCGTATCGATGAATCTGCTGTCATTCCTGCTTCTTCTGCCCAATTGGCGAAATCAAAAACAGTGATTGCTCTTTGCCGCTCAGGTGCCATAAATACTGCCAAGAACAGTTCACAAGACGATGACAACATGAAATTCACCGGCACCGCCTCCTATGTGGCAGGGCACGACCTGACCACCGCCGTCAATGCGGCCATCACCCTTGAGCGCCCTCTTCTGGTCAAGGGCGAGCCCGGAACCGGAAAAACCGAACTGGCCCGCCAGATTGCCTCGTCTCTCGACCTGCCGATGCTCGAATGGAACGTCAAATCCACCACCAAAGCGCAACAGGGTTTGTACGAATATGACGCCGTATCGCGCCTGCGTGACAGTCAGTTGGGGGAAGAGAAAGTCCACGACATCCGCAACTACATCAAAAAGGGCAAGTTGTGGGAGGCGTTTGAGGCGGATCAAAAAGTGGTTCTGCTGATCGACGAAATCGACAAAGCCGATATCGAATTCCCCAACGACCTTCTGCAGGAACTCGATAAGATGGAGTTCTATTGCTACGAGTTGGACGAGACCATCAAGGCCTCGCACCGCCCGATCGTGATCATCACGTCGAATAATGAAAAGGAATTGCCGGACGCATTCCTGCGCCGGTGCTTCTTCCACTACATCGCGTTCCCCGAAGCCGACGTTCTGACCCAGATCGTCGACGTTCACTATCCCGGGATTAAGCAGAACCTTGTGCGGGAAGCGTTGACCCAGTTTTACGAGGTGCGCGAGACGCCTGGGCTGAAGAAAAAACCAAGCACGTCCGAGGCGCTGGACTGGATCCGGCTTTTGGTGGCCGACGACGTCGACCCAGCCACATTGCGCGATAAAGCCACCAATGCGCTCCCCAAACTGCATGGTGCGCTTTTGAAAAATGAGCAGGACGTACATTTGTTTGAACGTCTCGCCTTCCTTGCCCGCTCGCAAGGCGGCGGGACCCGCTGACGCAATTACCAAAGATCGGATAGGCCGCCATGTGGATGCAAACACTGTTTGAAGAATTGGCGGCCACGCTTGATGGCGAGGCCGAAATCGAGCGGGTAGCGGCAAAAGCATTGCTGAATGCCGCTCCGTTGGCCAACGATGCTGCACACAGTAAATGGGAACCCTTGCCGGACAAGATCATCGACGTTTTGTTGCGCGACGATGCCTTGCCCGTTTGCCAGCTAATTGCGGAATCGCGCTTTCCATGGGCGCCGCCGCAAACGTCCGATGATCCCAAGTATATAGAGCACAGCCTGCCCAAAGTGCATGTCGAGTTGCTCGGCCCGGAAGGTCTTATCGCGTCCAAAGACCTGCGTCTGGGACTCTATGGCATGCTGCCGAATTTTGAATACGGGATCCGCACCCACCCCGCCGAGGAAGTCTTCGTGATGTTGGCGGGGGAAGCTCATTGGAAGCGCGGTGAAAGTGACTATGCGCCGTTGGGTCCGGGAGGACGCTCCCTGCATCCCTCGATGCTGCCGCATGCCAACAAAACGCAAGATCAATCATTCATGTCGATTTACGTCTGGCGCGGTGATGTGTCGACAGACGGATATCAATATCAGGGCATTCCCGAGAACTAGGAAAGCAAAGCTAGCCAGAACCAAACAGCTCCTCGTGGCGCCGAAGTAAATCCGGCCAGATATCGGCAATTTCCGGCATATCAAGGCCGTAGGCTTCATTGAGACAGGTGAGCAATTGCTCCTGAGATGCAAAGACCTGTTCCTCAGTCCGTTCTTGGCCAATTACGCGCCAGACAAGTCCCCGCAATACGAGGTGCTGATGACTTTCTCTCCGCTGGGCCGTCAGCGTTCGCAGGAAGGGGGATTCGGGATCCGTCTGCAAACGCTCGCATGCATCATCGAAATAGCTGGTGGTCACCGGCTCCAGCGTGAAGTCGTAGGTGGCTGGTTCGCCCCTCACATGTTCGCTGTAGCGCAAGTATCCATCGCTCAGTTCGCTGACCGACACATCGTAAGGCGGCTGCATTTGGGTACCAGGCAGCAGGGGAATTGAACGGGCCAGTCCACAGCCAAATCCCACGTCCACCAAGAGGGGTTCGTCCAGGTCCACCCGAAGCAACATGTGGTTGGCGAGAAACACCGGAGCGCCTTCCTGCCGCCCCACCTGACCCGCCAGCATCTGCACCTCAAAACCGAGTTGCTCCAAGGCCCAAGCAAACAGGGAGTTGAGTTCGAAGCACCAACCTCCACGGTGGTCTTCAACCACCTTCTTAAAAATATCTTCCAGGCTCAACGTGACCCGGCGACCCAATTATTGATTCAAATTCTCAAAGGTCACTGCATTGGTATGAGCGACCATCAACTGATCGAGCGTGGTTCGATTTGCGCCAAGCGATACACCTTGTGGAATGCCGATGCGCTCGAGAAACAAATCCAAATCCATTGCCTGACAGATCCCAAGAATTTTTGGTTCCAAGGCAGGCTACAACCTCAGCTTAGGTTGAGGTCAAGGTCGAATTCAGGGATTTGCAATTCTGTTGGATCTGCCGAAAGGTTCGCCTTAGGCCGCAAACTGACCCGACGTTTTAGCGCCTTCGCCATTGGGTTTGCGCGGAGCAGCAAACGCGCATGAATTCTTGCCATTTCGCTTGGCCACATAAAGGCAATTGTCAGCGCCAGCCAACGCTTCCAGCATGGTGTTGAACGGCGTTAGCATGTCGCCCCCGATGCTCACGCTGAGTGGGTGTGCACGATAATCGGTGGCCCAGAACTCGAATTCGCAAATCGATCTGCGGATCTTCTCAGCAGTCATTTCGGCTTCAAGTCTGTTTGCCTCATGCAGGAAGACGGCAAATTCCTCACCGCCCAAGCGCCCGACCAGATCGTTGCCACCCAGCGCAATGGAGATCGAGTCAGCCAGGATCTTCAACGCGCGATCGCCTGTTGCGTGCCCGAACCGATCATTGATCGACTTGAAATCATCCGCGTCGATCATCAGAACAGCACCATTGGCGCCGGCGTCCTGAAGTTTTTCAAGTTTTTCGAAGAATGTGCCGCGGTTGAGCACCGATGTGAGACAGTCATACTGAGAGGACCGCTTCATTTCCTCCAGCGTCTGGCGCAGCATACGCTGCGACTCGCGCAGACGATCTGTGGTGTCGGACAACTGTTTCTTTTGATCTTCGAGCAACCAACCTGTTGGAAAAGCAATGAGGATCGACACAATGGCCGATTTCAGCATCGCTGACGCAGGAACAAAACCATAGGCATTCTGAGCAAAAAGCCACATCAACGCCCAGGTTACACCTATGGCCACGAAGGTTATAAATAACGCACTCGCAAATGCTTTTTTCATCTTGTCCCTAAGCCCCCTACTGCTTTTCTCGGGACCCATTGTGCATCGAGAGTTTAAAGATTAGGTGGGCAGGCTTGGTTATAATTACCCTAACGTCAGGAAGTATCTTGGACTTACTTGGGTAATATTTGAGTTCAGAAGTTTCAGTTGAGCGTTGCCCAAATGCGTGCAAACACTGGGGTATGTCTCAAAGATTTCAGCAAGATCCCCACAAGACTGCCGATTTTGCAGAAAACGATCTGCAATACGCGATTGGGCGTCAGGTGCGCGCCATCCGCACCCAAAAGCGCCAAACGATTTCTCATCTGGCAAAAGAGATGGGTATTTCAAATGGCATGTTGTCGAAGATCGAAAATGGCCAAACTGCCCCCTCCCTGGCCACACTTCAGGCTTTGTCACAGGCCCTCAGCGTGCCGCTGACCAGCTTGTTTAAGGGCTATGAAGAGGCCCGTGAGGCGATGCATGTCAAAGCCGGCAGCGGCATCGAAGCCGAGCGGGCGGGCACCCGTTCGGGACATCAGTACAATTTGCTGGGCAACATCACTGGATCAGCGGGCGTGACGATTGAGCCCTATTTGATCAGTCTCGACCACGAATCAGACACTTTCCCAACCTTCCAGCACGAGGGCCTCGAGTTTCTGTACATGCTGGAAGGCAAAGTCGATTATCGCCACGGGCGCGAAACTTATCTACTCGAGCCTGGCGACAGCCTGATTTTCGACGCCGATGCCCCCCATGGCCCTGAAAAGCTACTCGATCTGCCGGCCAAATATCTGTCGATTATATGTTACCCCAAGGAAAATCGTCCGGCATAATTTTCTTCGAGTGAATAAAATATTCGTTTTGTGAAACTTTTCTTGTTTCCCGCATTTTTTGATTTAGCTTCTTGCCGGTCAATCAGGGAGATTTGAAAATGTGTGGCATTGTTGGCCTGTTCCTAAAAGACAAGTCTTTGGAAGGCGCGCTGGGTGGCATGCTGACCGAAATGCTGGTGACCATGTCGGACCGCGGTCCCGACAGCGCTGGCATTGCGGTGTATCGCGGGGCAGACGACGGTCAGGTGAAGATCACCGTGCAGTCTGCCAATCCGGCAACGGACTTTGAGGGACTTGCTAGAGAACTCGGCGCTGACGTCACCATCATCGACACCCACGCCATTGTCTCCTGTTCGCCCGACGAGGCAGACGCCATCCGGGCCAAGATCAAGGCACGCCCGCAATTGCGCGTGACGTCAGCCGGTGATGCCATCGAGATCTACAAGGAGGTTGGTCTGCCTGGTTCGGTGGCAGAGCGATTTGATATCCCACGGCTGCAGGGCAGCCACGGCATCGGTCACACGCGCATGGCAACCGAGAGCGCGGTGACCACTCTTGGCGCCCATCCATTCTCCACGGGACCGGACCAATGCCTGGTGCACAATGGATCCCTGTCCAATCATAATTCTCTGCGCCGCAAGCTGGCGCGCCAGGGCGTTGAGGTCGAAACGGAAAATGATACCGAAGTCGCCGCGGCCTATCTGACGTGGAAAATGCAGCAGGGCGCCAATCTCGGGGAGGCGCTTGAAGCAGGGATCGACGACCTCGATGGTTTCTACACTTTTGTGGTCGGCACAAAGCAAGGTTTTGGTGTGCTGCGCGATCCCATTGCCTGCAAGCCGGCAGTTCTTGCGGAGACAGAGCAATATGTGGCGTTCGGTTCCGAATACCGCGCATTGGTCAATCTCCCCAATATTGAGACGGCACGGGTTTGGGAACCGGAACCTGCAACCGTCTATTTCTGGGAGCATTGAGCCATGCAGACACTTGATCTTGCAGCGACCAATCTGCGCGACGTCAACGCAGCGCTTCAACAGGCAGAAACCGGCACGAACGAATCCTTCGAAGTTATCAATCCGCGTGGCAGTCATGCCATTGCAGTTGGCCTTGATGCGCCGATTGAGGTCTTTGTGCGCGGTTCCACAGGCTATTACTGTGCCGGCATGAACCAGCAAGCCACGGTCAATGTGGTCGGATCGGCCGGACCAGGGGTTGCCGAAAACATGATGTCCGGCAAAGTCGTCATTGAAGGAGACGCCAGTCAGTATGCCGGCGCCACGGCCCATGGCGGCTTGTTGGTTATCAAAGGCAATGCGTCAAGCCGTTGCGGCATTTCGATGAAAGGCGTCGACATTGTAGTGCATGGCAATATTGGCCATATGAGCGCCTTCATGGCCCAAGCCGGCAATCTGGTGGTGCTCGGCGATGCCGGTGACGCACTTGGCGACAGTCTTTACGAGGCCAATATCTTTGTCCGCGGTAAAGTGAAATCACTTGGCGCTGATTGCATCGAAAAGGAGATGCGGGCGGAGCATATCGAGATACTCAGTCGCCTATTGCGCGACGCCGACGCCGCCGAGGATGCCGATCCGTCCGAGTTCCGTCGCTATGGCTCGGCCCGCAAACTCTACAACTTCGATATCGACAACGCGGGAGCATACTGATGGACCGAACACCTCCCACACATCCGGTTAAGCCCTGGACGTTTGACGACTACACCAATTCCTACATTCGCCGCGCGGCCGCGACCGGCATTTATGACATTCGCGGTGGCGGTGCCAAACGTCGGGTACCGCATTTCGACGACTTGCTATTCCTCGGCGCGTCCATGTCGCGCTATCCATTGGAAGGCTATCGCGAGAAATGCGAAACCTCAGTCTCGCTTGGCACAAGATATGCCAAGAACCCCATTGAACTGGACATTCCGATCACCATCGCCGGTATGAGCTTCGGCGCCCTATCCGGCCAGGCCAAAGAGGCGCTTGGCCGCGGCGCCAATGCTGCAGGCACGTCAACGACGACCGGTGACGGCGGCATGACGCCTGAAGAACGTGGTCACTCCAACAAGCTGGTCTACCAATATCTTCCTTCCCGCTACGGGATGAATCCAAACGACCTGCGCAAAGCCGATGCGATTGAGATTGTTGTCGGCCAAGGTGCCAAGCCGGGTGGCGGCGGCATGTTGCTCGGGCAAAAAATCTCTGACCGTGTTGCCGAAATGCGCACGCTGCCCAAAGGCATTGATCAGCGCTCCGCCTGCCGGCACCCGGACTGGACGGGGCCGGACGACCTGGAGATCAAGATCCTCGAGCTGCGCGAAATCACCGGATGGAAAGTGCCGATCTATGTGAAAGTCGGCGGCGCCCGCCCCTATTTTGACACCACGCTGGCCGTCAAGGCCGGCGCCGATGTTGTTGTGTTGGATGGCATGCAGGGCGGCACGGCAGCGACCCAGGACGTGTTCATCGAACATGTCGGCCAACCGACACTCGCCTGCATCCGTCCTGCGGTGAAAGCGCTGCAGGATCTCGACATGCACCGCAAAGTTCAGTTGGTTCTCTCGGGAGGCATCCGCACCGGCGCTGATGTTGCAAAAGCCTTGGCACTGGGTGCTGACGCAGTCTCGATCGGTACCGCCGCATTGATCGCGCTCGGCGACAACGACCCGGCCCTTGAGGAAGAATACCAGAAACTCGGCACCACCGCCGGCGCCTATGACGACTGGCATGAAGGCCGCGACCCGGCCGGCATCACCACCCAGGACCCGGAACTTGCCAAAAGGCTGGACCCGGTTGCCGCCGGTCGCAGACTGGCCAATTACCTGCGGGTGATGACCTTGGAAGCCCAGACGATTGCCCGCGCATGTGGAAAAAACCACGTTCTCAATCTTGAACCTGAGGACTTGTGCGCGTTGACTGTTGAAGCAGCCGCAATGACCGGTGTTCCCCTGGCGGGCACCAGTTGGATACCCGGCATGGGTCAAGGAGAATAGATCCAAAAGGATCGCAGACCAAAAGGTCGATGGCCCTTATGGGCATGATAAAGGGAGCATATTGAATGGCCAAGGATCTCGCCAAGTTTGCAGCCGATAACGGCGTGCGTTTTTTTCTGTTTAACTTCACCGACCTGTTCGGCGTGCAGCGCGCCAAGCTGGTGCCCGCAGAAGCGGCGGCAGATATGCAGAAGTCCGGCGCCGGTTTTGCCGGATTCGCAAGTTGGCTCGATATGACGCCGGCTCATCCCGACATGTTTGTGATGCCGGACCCTGAAAGTGTCATTCAATTGCCCTGGAAGCCTGAAGTCGCCTGGATCGCCGGTGATCCGTGGATGGATGGCGCTCCCGTCGCACAGGCGCCACGCGTGGTTCTCCAGAACCTCAACAAGCGGGCAGCTGAGGACCATCAGGTCAAGATGATGTCAGGTGTCGAGCCGGAATTTCATCTGATCAATGCCGACGGCACCAACATTTCCGATGAGCGGGATATTCAGGAAAAGCCCTGCTACGATCAATCCGCTTTGCTGCGCCGGTTTGATGTGATTTCTGAAATCTGCTCGACCATGATCGAACTGGGTTGGGGGCCGTATCAGAACGACCACGAAGACGCCAATGGACAGTTCGAGATCAACTGGGACTTTGGCGATTGTCTGGAAACAGCCGACCGTCACGCCTTTTTCAAGTTCATGGTCAAGGCAATCGCCGAAAAGCATGGCCTGCGTGCCACTTTCATGCCGAAACCATTTTCGAACCTCACTGGCAATGGTTGCCACGTGCATCATTCGGTCTGGACACTTGACGGTAAGGCCTGCGTATTTGCCGACGACAACGGTGAAATGGGCCTGTCCGATACCGCCTACCACTTCCTCGGCGGCCTGATGACCCATGGTGCCGCCATGTGCGCGATCACCAATCCGACGGTCAACAGCTATAAACGCATCAATGCTCCGGCGACCTTATCAGGTGCGACCTGGTCCCCTTCATCGGTGACCTACGGCGGCAACAACCGCACCCATATGGTGCGCATTCCCGATGCCGGACGCCTGGAGTTCCGGCTGGCCGACGGCGCGGCAAACCCCTACCTGTTGCAGGCCGTGCTACTCGCAGCTGGTCTTGACGGTCTGGATCGCAAACTAGATCCCGGCAAACGCCTGGACATCGACATGTATACCGAGGCGCACAAGGCTCGCGGTGCCAAGAAACTACCGCTGAACATGCTGGATGCCATCCGCGAATTCCAGAAGGACAAAACGCTGACTTCGACCATGGGTGACGAATTCACCAAGGCCTATGTGAAGCTGCGCACCCGCGAGTGGAACCAGTTCACCCACCATCTTACCCAATGGGAACGCGACCAGACGCTGGATTGCTAGCGGTCAACAGGGCGACCCGGACTGGTTGATCAGGCGAGTTCGATGCGATAACCGGCGCGCGGGAAGCTGACACTGACCGCGCCGGTTTGGGGATCACTGCGATCAATGCAGATCGTCTCGGCGTCAGCGTAGCGCACGGTACCGTCAACTGGTTGTTCCCCACCGTCGACATCGGGTTTGACCGTTACGGCGGCACCCAGTTCCAGCCCCTGTGGATCATTTGGCAGAACGCCGGTTTTCTCTGCAGGCTCTGTGGCTAAGGCAATTTCGAGTGCAGCTTCAGCGCTCAGATCTGTCTGGCTGCCATGCCCCAGATCTTCAATCGTCTTTTCCCAGCGCACCAAGTGAGTGAATTCACTGAGCATGGCCGGGCCACCAGCCCAACGCCCCCGGACAAACCACACGACATAGTAGATTTGCGCATCCACCGCCGATGGCGCGGCGCCAAGCAGGTAGGGGCGCCCATCGCCCAGCGTCTCATTGAGCCAGCTCAGGGGCGCGCGCATCTGCGCGACCAGGTGGGGCAATTGCACATTGGCCTGTTTCAAACCGGCGGCCCAGTCCTCACCCAAATAGAGCCGACCTCGATCTTCAGCAAAATCCTGAGGCAGGTTATCGCCGGCCGAGCCCAGCACCAGTTTGACCGCGAGATCAAAAAGCGGGCCATCTGTCCAACGGCTCAAACACCACATCAGTCCCGCCTCCGCGGTCGGCGTCAGCGACGGCCCACTCACATGCGACTCCAGTTTCCTGATAATGCATTGGCTGTCGCAATAAATGTCGGCCCCAATCTGCAGAACGGGCGTGCGGCGGTAGCCGCCGGTCAGCGGAACCAGCATAGGCTTTGGTGGCAATCTTGGGATGTCCACATTGCACCAGGACGCTGCCTTGATGCCCAGCGCAACGCGGACTTTTTCCGCAACGGGTGACTGGGGATAGTTGTGAAGAATGATGTCGGTACCGGCTTCGGCCATGAATTACCCTTGTCGTTGTTAATCGGCAAATCGCCGCGATCGAATTTTTGTCGTTCGCGAGCATCTCCACCTCCAGATGAAAAATCAATGTGTCAGAGTGTTTACATTTAGTACGATTTCGTATTATTTAGTTCGAAATCGTACTAAATGGAGGGTTCAAAATGCCCAACCGCCGTACCGTTCTCAAAGTCTTGGGTGGAGGTTTCATTCTCGCTGCCGGATCTGCAGGTGCTTTTCTTGGCACCCGCACGCCAACCAAGGCGCTGCAACCCTGGACCAAGGCCGGTGACTATCCCGATCCCCGCATGCGCGCCCTGTCCTACGCGATCCTGGCGCCCAATCCACACAACCGCCAGCCGTGGATTGTTGATCTGGCGACGGACAGCCAGGTGACGGTATGGCGGGACAAAGATAAGAACCTGCCCGAAACCGATCCGTTTGATCGTCAACTGACGATCGGGATGGGATGCTTTCTGGAACAGATGGCCATAGCGGCGAGCCAGACCAATCACAAACTGGAGTTCGACCTGTTCCCGCAGGGTGAAGATGGTCCGGTAGCAACAGTACAGTTCTTAGAAGGGGGCACGCCAGACCTGCTGGCCGAGCACATCATGCAACGGCGGTCTTGTAAGGAACCTTTCGAGGAACGGGTGCCCCAAGCCCACCCACAACTGGCCGCTCTAGCCGACCTGGTCATGGACAAACCGCGCGTCAGCGAACTGCGGGCGTTGACTTTGGACGCCTGGATGATCGAAGCCACCACCTACAGGACAATGAAGGAATCGACCGATCTGTTCAGATTGGGCAAGGCCGAAGTCGAGGCCAACCCGGACGGCATCGACTTCTCAGGGCCCTTTTTTGAATCGCTCATTCTTGCTGGCTTGATGACCCGAGAGGGATCCCTTGATCCCAACAGCATGGAATTTGCCGAAGGGGCAAAGATTTACAACGAGATGCTGAATGCGACACCCGCCTATGCGGTCATCACAACACCTGCCAATGACCGCCTGGCGCAAATCGAGGCCGGTCGCCGCTGGTTGCGGCTCAACCTGACAACGACCTCGCTTGGCTTGTCCCTGCATCCGGTTTCGCAAGCGCTTCAGGAATATCCCGAAATGGCGGACAACTATGCCAAACTGCACAAGCTGCTGGCCAAATCGGATGAAACCGTTCAAATGTTGGGACGACTC
>JABSRX010000005.1:27728-35287 GCA_013214695.1 Rhizobiaceae bacterium
GTGCCGCAATCACCGAGATGGCCTTTGGAAGCGAAGTTGATGAATGGATGATGACGCTCAAAACGAAGATACTACTGGCGAGCAGCAGCTCGCCCGGGTGTTTGAGTTCTTCAACGAGATTGGCATAATCAATCAGCTGTCGACTGCGCTGTTTCAAAAGCGTTTGCCGGATGGTGTCACCGTCGCCCAATTTTCCGTGCTTAATCACCTCACCCGCGTCATGGATGGCCAGACTCCGTTGAAGCTGGCCTCCGCCTTTCAAGTACCAAAAACCTCCATGACCCACACGTTGGCAGGACTGGAGAAACGCGGGCTTGTTGAAATGCGCCCCAACGAACGCGACGGCAGATCCAAGACCGTCTGGCTCACACCAGCCGGCCGCACATTTCGCGAAATGTCGATCGCCAGCCTGATGGCGGACATGGCGCGGCTGCAATCCCAACTGGATGTGCCTGCAATGGTCAATGCCGTTCCGACTTTGTCTGAAGTGCGCAAGGTTCTCGACCAGGATCGCGACTAGGCACCGTTCTGTCGCACCGCAATATTTTTGCAGGAATTTCTGAATCAAAGTGCGAAACCAAACCGACTCACTTTCAAAGCAACACGATTCAAGCCACTGAAATACTTTGCACTTTCCTGAACGGGATTATGCAGCAATCCGACCATCCAACTTGAATCATTTTGTGAACTGACAGTTGTTGAAAATCCGAACCAAGAATTCAGACAAAGGTCGGTTTTGAAACCAGCACCGCAGGTTTCGGATCGCTATCTTGGTGAGTGGGAGGGATCGCCATGAGTGACATGACTGACAGAGCCGCACCTTCGGATCCACCGCCGATGAGCAAGGAATGGAACTACCGTCCTGACCTGCCGCTTACCAATCCGTCCATCTTCCAATGGCCGCCAAGACCTGGCTTTTTGCTCAACTGGTTCTATCGCAACTGGCTGATGTTGAGCGAACGGGTGCTGATGGTACTCGGCGCGGTTGCGCTTTGGATGTTTGCCTACCCTTCGCTGGACAGCGCCCGCACCTTTGCTGTGGGATGGATCGCCCAGGTCTGGCTGATCAACATCATGCTGATGCTTCTCGTCGCCGGCGGGCTGCATTGGTATTTCTACATGCGGCGCGGGCAAGGCAAAAAGCTCAAATTCGATCACCGCGAGCCAGCCAAGAACAACCGGTTGTGGAACTTCTCCAACCAGGTTCATGACAACATGTTCTGGTCGCTGACCAGCGGCGTGGGTCAACTCACGGCCTTTCAGGTTGTCACAATGTGGCTGATGGCCAACGGATATATCCCGACAATTACCATTGCCGAGAACCCGATCTGGTTCGTCCTCGGCCTGATCCTGTTGCCGATCTGGTCGGCCTTCCATTTCTACTGGATCCATCGGCTGCTGCACGTGCCGTTTCTCTATCAGCGTGTGCATTCACTGCACCATCGCAACGTCAACATCGGGCCATGGTCAGGTGTCTCGATGCACCCGGTGGAACATCTTCTGTATATGTCAACGCTGATGATCCACTGGATCATCCCCAGCCATCCCATCCACCTGTATTTCCATGTCATCTATCAGGGCCCAGGTGCAGCGATGACTCACACCGGCTATGAGGATTTGTTGATCAAGGACAAGCGCAGTCTGGCGCTGGGCACGTTCTACCATCAACTCCACCACCGCTATTACGAATGCAACTACGGCAATCAGGAGATGCCATGGGACCGTTGGTTCGGCACTTTCCATGATGGCACAGAAGAGGGCACCCAAGCGACGCGGCAGCGTCGCCGGGACATGTACACGCAGAAAGACTAGCTCTAGACGACCGCAGCTAAGCGCTCGACGATCTCGCGGCGAAGCGTTGAGCTCTGATCGGTCCAGTCCGCATGGTGGGCAGCGATCAGGTTGGCCTCACTTTTCAAGATGACGCCGTCATCCAGCACCTTCAGATTGTTGGCTCGGATGGTGCTGCCGGTCGAGGTGATGTCGACGATGGCATCGGCACTGCCAGCGGCAGGAGCCCCTTCGGTGGCTCCAAGACTTTCGACGATGCGATAGACGCCAATACCGTGCTGTCCAAACCAGTTCTGAGTAAGACGCCAGTATTTTGTCGCAATGCGCATCCGACGCCCATAGCGCGCACGATAGTCGGCGGCGACATCATCCAGATCGGCCATCGTCTGAACATCGATCCAGGCATCGGGAACCGCCACAACAACATCCGCATTGCCAAAACCAAGCTTCAGCTCAAAGCTTACAACCTCATCCGTGTCGTGGATGGTTTCGCGGGCGAGATCCTCACCGGTAATGCCCATATGGACAGAACCAGAAGACAACTCACGAGCGATTTCGGATGCGGACAAAAACGCGATTTCGATATCGCTGCGGCCCTGGACCTTGGTCTGATAGGAACGGCTGTCGGTCGGATCCTCAATCAACAGACCCGCATTGGCAAAGATCTCGTGGACCTTTTCTTTCAACCGTCCTTTCGACGGCACTGCAACGACGAGGCTCATCTGGCTTCTCCCACACGGTCAAGTGAAACAGAAAACCCAACCGCTGGAATAGCCTGGTCAGCGCCCAGCAGGCTGCACAGATGGTCATATCGCCCCCCACCGGCGACCGCCACTTCACCCGAAGCAGCTTCGAACAGAACGCCTGTATAATATTCCAAGTTCCGACCGAATGACGCCTTGTAGGTCATCGTCGACATGTCGAGATCAGCGTTGCTCAATACCTCGACCCGCTCGACAAATTCCTTGCCGGCCAGACCGAAAGACAGGCCTGTATCATCAGCAAAACTTTTCAGAGCCTCCGGTGCTTCGGCGAGAGGCATTTGCAATGCCAGGTAACGGCGCAAAATGTCGGCGCTTTCTGGAATCAGAAGGAATTGCTGTTCACGCACCAAATCAATCGTGCGTTCTGCAATGGCTTGCGGGCTGCGTCCCGCTTGCGGCGCAAGATTGCCCGCCCGCATTCGATCTTCGATATGGCTGACAAGCCCCTGATGATCTCCAGCCATTGCCAAGCGCTCGATCTCGCCCTGCCCGTTGGTTTCCCGTTTCTTTTCGGTCAACCGCTGGATTTGAGCGTCAATCAGCTTGGCATTGCCGAAGCTTCGAACCAAACGACGGGCAACTGCCTGAGGCAATTGCAGGCTTTCCACCACCACGGTGAAGAGATTTTGATCGCCAAGCACAATTTCAGGAGACGATATGCCGACACGCGCCAATGCCGCGACCATATCGCCAATGCTGGCCACATCGGCTGCAACCCGGTCGGGATTGCCGAGGTCTTCCAAACCTGCCTGCTGGAATTCGTTGGCACCGGATCGGGCCTGACGGAAGACCGTGCCGCCATAGGCATAGCGTCGCGCTGCACCGCCATCAGTGGAAGCAGACAGATGCGACAGACAAATTGGAATCGTGAATTCCGGACGCAGACAGTGCACCACACCATTCACCGTTTCGGTGATGAAGATGCGCCGCCGCAGATCCTCCCCTGCCGTTTCCAAAAATGGATCGGCAGGCTGCAGGATGCCGACATCAGCGACATCTGGCGCAACTTGGCGCAGGTAGCCCAGAAGATCATCAAGCATGGTTAGCCGTTCCGTTCCTCTGCCTGCGCTGCCAAGATCGTGCGCACGGTGGACACCAGATCATCACGCTTGATCGTTTGCTGAGCTGGACGGCTGGCGCGCCACTCTTCATTGTCACTGATCTGCTGAGACAGGCGCATGCCCTCAACCAAATCCTTGACCTGCACTTCGCCTGAGGCGCGTTCATCGGAGCCTTGGATAATGGCAATCGGCGAACCGCGGCGGTCAGCATATTGCAACTGCTTGCCGAACTGTTTCGGGTTGCCCTGATACATCTCGGCCCGGATGCCGTTATTGCGCAGCTCCTGGACCATGTTTTGGTAGCCGGACAACGCCTCGTTGTCGCGATCCATGACGCAGACAACCACCGGTGCAATGGCGTCAGTTGTTTCCAGTTTGCCGAGGTTTTTCAGAGCAGTCATCAAGCGCGAAACGCCGATGGAGAATCCAGTCGCCGGGATGTCCTGGCCGGTAAAGCGCTTGATCAAGCCATCGTAGCGACCACCACCTGCAACGGAACCGAAGGTGACGGTTTCACCTTTTTCGTTGGTTACCGGAAAGGTCAGCTCACATTCATAAACGGGACCAGTGTAGTATTCGAGGCCCCGCACAACCGATGGATCGATCTTGATCTGATCAGCACCATAGCCCGCACCTTCGATGAGCGCTTTGATCTGTTCCAGTTCGGCATAGCCCTGCTGCAACGACGCATTGCTGGGCAGGGATGATTGGGAACCCGCTTCGGCGGAGATCTCGCTCAGCACAAACTCGATTTGATCGTCGTTCAGACCGGCGCCCTTGGTGAAGTCGCCGCTGTCGTCCATGCGCCCTTCGCCCAACAGCAAACGCACACCGTCGAGACCGAACTTGTCGAGCTTATCAATCGCCCGCAGCACGCCAAGCCGCCGCTCGGCATTGTCATCACCGCCGATGCCGATGGCCTCCATCACGCCGTCCAGCACTTTGCGGTTGTTGACCCGCACCACATAGTCACCGCGGGCAATGCCCAGCGCTTCCATGGTGTCGGCCATCATCATGCACATCTCAGCATCGGCGCTGGGATTGGGGGCACCAACCGTGTCGGCGTCAAACTGCATGAACTGGCGGAAACGACCCGGGCCAGGCTTTTCGTTGCGAAATACATAGCCGGCGCGATAGGTCCGATACGGCGTCTGCAGCTCATTGATATTCTGAGCAAAATGACGCGCCAACGGGGCTGTCAGATCATAGCGCAGGCTCATCCACTGCTCATCATCGTCCTGCAATGAGAAGACACCTTCGTTCGGGCGATCGGTGTCTGGCAAAAACTTGCCCAGCGCATCCGTATATTCAAACATCGGTGTTTCAACCGGATCAAATCCATACAGTTCGTAAACCGCGCGGATTTTCGTCATCATCTGGTCCGTTGCGCGAATGTCGCCGGCAGCGCGGTCAACGAATCCACGCGGCTGACGGGCCTTCAAGCGCTGTGGCTTGTTCTTCTTTTTCTTCTGCTTCTTGGGCTGCTGATCATTCTCGGCCATAGCAATCTCGTCTGGCAAAAAGGGGGAATTGAAACACGGTTCGTGCACGCTCGCTTAAGTCTTGAGCCAGAGCGCCCCAATCGATCAGTCGACAAATGGGCCTGCCCCGGAATCAAGTGCCGGTATGTCGGTGGATGAAATGATGATGCAGGCAGGTGTTCATGGCTGCTCTTTAAGGCGAAATCGGCCTAGGGGCAAGCTTCCACAGGTCCAAATTTGTGCCGTTGGCCGGAAGTTACGGGCGCTTGAATTGAGCCCGCTCCTTTTCAACGATTTCTCGACAATAGCAGCCTTCTATATGATCGTTGACCATGCCCATGGCCTGCATGAAGGCGTAGCAGGTTGTCGGGCCCACAAAGCTCCAGCCACGTTTTTTCAGTTCTTTTGACATCGCCGTTGATATTTCGGTGTTTGGCGCTCCCGCAACGGCACGGGTAATCCTGTCCAGACGCTGCTGGGCCCCGGGCTCCCACGACCAGAACCAGCGACCAAGCGAGCCTTCCTGTTGCTCCATCTCGATGGCTCTCCTGGCATTGTTGATTGTTGATTTGATCTTGCCGCGATGCCGAATGATGCCCGCATCCTGAACCAAACGCTCAACATCATGGTCATCAAATTTCGCGACGGCATGATAGTCAAATCCTGCAAACGCCTTTCTGAAATTCTCGCGTTTGCGCAAAATGGTTAGCCAGGACAGGCCCGACTGAAACCCCTCCAGACAAATCTTTTCAAACAGTTTGAAGTCATCGTCCTGCGGTCGGCCCCATTCCTCGTCGTGATAGGTGCGGTAGTCGTCTTTGTCGTCCTGCCAGTTGCATCTCACCCGCCCGTCTTTGCTCCGGATCAGGCCTTCAGGGAGATTTTCACTCATCGCACGCCCCTATGTTTAACAAATCATCACGTTAACCAAGCCTGTTAGCCAACGCTTTACCAAGTCAAAAGGTAAACGCGACCTTTCAACAATATCAACAACTTGATTCATATTTCGGTCGNGCTTGCTTGGCATGGTCTTGGCAACGCCGCNCCCCGGCNAAAGCCAAGTCTGACAATCAAGTTGTGAGTATGTCGATGTTGAAATCAGTAAAAATTACGGCCGCAATCGTGCTGGCGCTCAGCACTGTCACGGTGGGCGCACAGGCCAGCGAGCGCTATGGAAAACGCCCAAAGCTGACCTTGTCTTCGGATCTGGCATCACCCTGGATGCTGCAATTGAAACCCCGTGCGCGGGCTAAATACCGCAGGGTTTCGCGCCAGGCCAACCGCCGGGTCGGCCAGCAACAGGCTGGTCTCAACCAGGTTCGCACAGGTGTCACAACGGGCTCACTGCAGCCAAGCAATGGCCTGCGCGGTACGGTGCGCAACGAATTCAAGCCGGATCTGTTGCCAACCATCGTCAGCTACAGTGGGCCGGCCAAGCCCGGCACCATCATCGTCAACACAATCGAACGCCGGCTCTATCTGGTCGAACCAGGCGGCAAGGCCCGCCGCTATGCGGTTGGTGTTGGTAAGCCCGGCTTCGAGTGGGCAGGCACTCATAAAGTGACCCGCAAAGCGGAATGGCCGTCTTGGCGTCCACCGGCTTCGATGATCGAGCGCGAACGCAAAAAGGGCCGTATTCTGCCAACATTTATGGAAGGCGGGATCAAGAACCCGATGGGCGCACGTGCGCTCTATCTCGGATCGTCCATCTACCGCATTCACGGGACCAACCAGGCCTGGAGCATTGGCAAAGCAGTCTCCTCCGGTTGCATCCGGATGCGCAATGAAGACGTGATGGATCTTTACGACCGCGTGCCAGTTGGCGCCAAAGTCACCGTCATCTAGACGGATTTGCATCCAGTTCCTTCGGCTTTTTGCCACCATGGGCCCAGTTGAGCAGCTTGACGGTGTGCACAACTGGGATGCCCGTGGCGCTGCCAATTTGGGTCAGACAACCGATATTGCCAGCAGCGATGACATCAGGCTTGGTGCTTTCGATGTTGGCAATTTTGCGCTCCCGCAATTGTTCCGCGATTTCCGGCTGCATGATGTTGTAGGTGCCGGCTGAACCACAGCACAAATGCCCTTCCGGTGGATCTTTCACATCAAATCCGGCGCCTTTCAGCAATTCCTTGGGCAGCGTCTTGATTTTCTGACCATGCTGCAGCGAGCAGGCCGAGTGATAGGCAACGGTAAGTTTTTCGGGTGCAGGCACGATGGGCAGATCGATGCGCGCGAGATATTCGCTGATGTCGACGGCAAGGTGCGACACCTTCTCAGCCTTTTCCTTATATTGCGGATCGTGGCGCAACATGTGGCCGTAATCCTTGATGGTCGTACCACAGCCGGAAGTGGTTATGATGATCGCATCCAGGCCACCGACTTCAATTTCGCGGGTCCAGACATCGACCATGTGGCGTGCCGCGTTCAGCGCCTGCTCTTCCTTGCCCATGTGATGCACC
>JABSRX010000050.1 GCA_013214695.1 Rhizobiaceae bacterium
ACGCGATGGGCGAATATCAGGCGATGATGGATGCCATCCGCGATGGTCTGATCAACAAGGCCCAGGCCGGCATTCCCGATGATCTTCAGGAACGCACCAACCATCTGAAAGGCTTTGGTTATTTCAGCGACGCCTCGATGGTCGGGGCCTGCCGGATCCCGTCCTCCGCCTTTTTGAAGGCGCCTTACAAAAACCCGGATATTGAACGCCTGGCCGAAGATCTGCGCACCAAGCAGACGACAACTTTAACGGCCGGCATCGATATGATCATGGCGGACCTCAAAGAGAGTATGGAAGCACCACCCCGCAGCATGGACCACCATACCCATGCGCTGGTTTACCTGTACGAATATCCCCGCGACCCGGGCGCCGACGAGGTTGGCTGCGGCTGGATCCAGGACGCTCAGGAAGCGCGTGCTTGTCTCAGAGCTTCTGAAACCGCGGTGGTGATTGCCAACTATATTCGTCTGCTGGGACACGATGCGCGGGCCCATACCGGCACAACGTCGGAGATTGATCTCAACCAGCTGACCGTGGCCTGCGGTCTGGCAACAGATGAGAATGGCGTCTTGATCAATCCCTATCTGGGGGACCGCTTTGGCGTTGCGGTTGTCACCACGTCGTTGGAGATCGCCGTCGACAAACCCCTGGTGCCTTTGAACGAACAACCGCGTTCCCATACCCATGGCCTGGCCTGGAAGCTCGGCAAAGGGTTTGCCAAGAATGCCTTTAACCGGGAGCCGTTTGCCAAACGCCGATTTGTTGATGGCGCGCATCCGTTTGAGAAGCTCAAGCGGGTGGATGAGCCGACCACCTATATTGATGAACCGCGTGTTGCGCGGGTGCCCAAGCGCACGGATATGTTTGCCCGCGCCCAGTTCGGCGATATGGGCAAGGCCAACCAGCAAAACGCCACCAATGGCTATTATGCGCGCAAGGCCGCGCCTTCTATGGCGCAGCGCCGTATGCTGGGAGCCCTCGTTTTGCTGCAGACCGGTGAGCCGGCTCAGGAAAAAGCCAAGCCGCAGCCGGAACTGCATGCTGAACTGATCAAAGCCACCAGCTATTTCCTGGGCGTCGATGCTGTCGGGATCTCGCGCTGTCCTGATTGGACATGGTATTCACACAATGCGCTCGGCCACGAAATCGATCCGCCGCACGATCAGGCGATTTCGATGATCATCGATCAGGGATACGAGACGATGGAAGGGGCATCCGGCGACGACTGGATTTCCGTTGCCCAGTCGATGCGTGCCTATCTGCGTTTCTCGCTACTGGGCGGGGTTATCAGCAAGCAGATCCGAAATCTGGGCTATAAGGCCAAGGCCCATTCGGTGATGGACGGCGACGTCCTGCAACCACCATTGCTGCTGCTGTCGGGCCTGGGGGAAGTCAGCCGGATCGGCGAGGTCATTCTCAATCCCTATCTGGGACCCCGCTTGAAGTCGGGTGTGGTTACAACCGATCTGCCGCTGGCGCATGACAAGCCGATCGATTTCGGCCTGCAGAAGTTCTGTGAAAGCTGCAACAAATGCGCCCGTGAATGCCCTTCGGGGGCCATCACTGCTGGCCCGAAACTGATGTTCAATGGCTACGAGATCTGGAAGTCAGACAGTCAAAAATGCGCGACCTACCGCATCGGCACCAAGGGTGGTGCCATGTGTGGTCGCTGCATGAAAACCTGTCCCTGGAATTTGGAAGGCCTGTTTGCCGAGCGTCCTTTCCGTTGGGCGGCGATGAACGTTCCCGCCGCCGCGCCGGTACTGGCGAAGCTGGATGACGTGGTTGAGAACGGTGGCCTGAACCTCACCAAGAAATGGTGGTGGGATCTCGAGCTCAATCCGGATGGCAGTTACAAACCGACCGAGCATCCGCTCAATGAACGCGACCTGCAGAAGGATCTGGATCTGAAGTATGAAGACCAGACCCTGGCTGTGTATCCGGCAAATCTGGCGCCGCATCCCTGGCCATTTCCGTTCCCGATGGACCGCGAAAAGGGGATTGAGGCCTATCAGGCAATGGTCACCGCCAAGGAATACAAGGCCCGGCTGGAAAAGGGCGACGATTCCAAGGTCCATGAATACAAGATCGCCGGTGATGCGCCCGTGGTGCGGGTGGAAATCGTCTATGTCGACAAGATGACCGACGATGTGACGCTGTACGAGTTTGCCACGCTGGACGGCGCACCGTTGCCGGAATGGACCGCCGGCGCCCATTTGGACATCGTGGTGGCGCCTGAATTCCTGCGTCAGTATTCGATGTCCGGCGACCCGGCAGACCGCAGCAAATATCAGATCGGCGTTTTGCGCGAGGATGAGGGCAGGGGCGGCTCTGCCCTGCTGCACCGGATTTTCTCCAAGGGACGCAAAATCTTCATTTCCAAGCCGATCAATCACTTCCCGCTGGACCATTCGGCCAGCAAGTCGTTGTTGATGGGCGGCGGCATTGGCATCACGCCGATGATTGCCATGGCCCATGAAGCCTATGCCGCCGGGCTGGATTTCGCCGTGCACTATTCAGTGAAGTCACGTAAATCAGCCGGCTATCTGGACATGCTCGAGCAGGTTCCATGGGCCGACAAGGTGCATTTGCATGTGTCGGATGAAAAGACCCGCGCTGATCTCAACGCCATCATGAGCAAGGTGAAAGACGGCACCCATGTCTATACCTGTGGTCCCGACATCTACATGCAGTCGGTGATGGACGCAGCCGAAGCGGCAGGGGTGCCGGAAGAAAACCGTCACCTTGAGTATTTCTCGGTGCCCGAATTGCCGGAATACGAGAACCACGATTTCACCATAAAACTGGCCAAATCCGGCAAGGAAATTCATGTGCCGGCGGACCGCATTCCAACCGACGTTTTGGCGGAAAACGGCGTGCATGTGGATGTGAAATGTTCCGACGGGATTTGCGGGGTCTGCAAATGCGGCCTGATCTCGGGCGAGGTCGAACACCGCGATTTTGTGCTCTCCAACGCACAGCGCCAGAATTCCGTGATTCTCTGCCAATCCCGTGCGGCCAAGCCAGACGGCATCATCGAAGTTGATCTTTAGGAAAGAACAATGACCAACCACAAAACACAGGTTGCAATTATTGGTTCCGGACCTTCCGGCCTTTTGCTGGGTCAGTTGCTGACCCTGTCCGGCATCGACAACATCATCATTGACCGAGTGAGCAAGGATTACATTCTGTCCCGAGTCCGCGCAGGCGTCTTGGAAGAGGGCACGGTTGAAATGCTCGACAAGGCCAATATTGGTCCGCGGATCCACGAAGAGGGCATGCTGCACGGCGGCTTTACCTACGCGTTTTCCGGCCGCGTGGAGCGCGTCGACATGCGCAGTCTGATCAACAAGAACGTGATGGTCTACGGCCAGACGGAGGTGACCCAGGACCTGATGGAGGCGCGGGAAGCCACCAATGCGCCGACGATTTATGAGGTCGAAGACGCCTGTCCGGTCGATTTCGATAGTGACAAGCCCTACGTGACCTTCAAAAAGGACGGCGTTGCGCATCGCATTGATTGCGATTTCATTGCCGGTTGTGATGGTTACCACGGGCCAAGTCGCCAATCTGTGCCGAGCTCGGCGATCAAAACCTATGAAAAGGAATATCCGTTCGGCTGGCTGGGCATTTTGGCCGACGTGCCACCGGTGCGCCACGAGATCATCTACGCCAATAACGAGCGCGGCTTTGGCATGTGTTCGATGCGCTCCACGACCCGTTCACGCTATTACATCCAATGCGCAAATGACGATCATGTCGACAATTGGAGCGATGATCAGTTCTGGGATGAGCTGCGGCGGCGCCTGCCACAGGATGTGGCCGAAGAAATGACGACCGGCCCGAGCTTTGAAAAGTCGATTGCGCCGCTGCGCTCCTTTGTTGCCGAGCCCATGCGCTTCAACAAGCTTTTCCTGGTGGGCGATGCCGCTCACATTGTGCCGCCAACCGGCGCCAAGGGCCTGAACCTTGCCGTCAGTGACGTGCATTATCTGTTTGAAGGCCTGCGGGAGTACTATCAGGAGAAATCGACAGCTGGCATTGATGCCTACTCACAAAAGGCGCTTTCGCGGGTATGGAAAGCCGTGCGTTTTTCGTGGTGGTTCACAACCTGCATGCATCGCTTCCCGACAACCACCGAATTTGACCAAAAAATCCAGGAATCCGATCTGGATTATCTGTCGAAATCAGTTGCGGCGCAGACCGCTGTGGCGGAAAACTATGTTGGACTGCCATTTTAGGAAACCAACATGGCCTTGATTGCCCAGCCTCTGACCAAGGAACGGTTCGCAGACTACGGCCAGGTGATCGAGAAGGACGGTTCAGAGAGTTTTCTGATCAATAACGGCAATTGCCGCCGTCATCACGCCCTGGCGACGGCTGAGATCGCCGGTCCGGACTGCAAGGTTGGGATCAGCATTTTCGCGGGGCAGCCGTACGAATTGCCGTTGCAGCTCTCGCTGGTGGAACGTCATCCGCTGGGCAGCCAGGCGTTTTATCCGCTGGGCGATAAGGCCTGGTTGGTGATCGTCTGCGACGATGACAATGGCACACCAGTCTCACCCAAAGTTTTTTTGGCATCTTCCGATCAGGGCATCAGCCTCAATCGCGGCGTCTGGCATGGCGTTTTGACGCCATTGCACGAGGCCTGTGACTTTCTGGTGGTGGACCGGATTGGTGAGGGTAACAATCTGGAAGAGCATACCTTCGACACGCCCTATCAGGTTGATCTGGCGGCGTCGGCCTAGTTCGGCTCTAGACGTCGAAGTCCAGGGAATAACCAGCAGCCCGCACGGTACGGATGGGGTCGTGTTTGCCGGGTAATTTCAACGCTTTGCGCAATCGGCCGACATGCACATCGACGGTGCGCAGATCGATGTCGAGATCATGGGCCCAAACACGTTCCAGCAATTGATCGCGGCTCCAGACCCGTCCTGGGCGGCTGATAAACACGCCGAGCAGTCGAAACTCGGTTGGTCCGAGCTTCAACAGTTTGCCATCCCGGAACACCTTGCGCTGATCGGAATCCAGCTTGATGTCGCCATAGGTGACCACCTCACCGGATGAGATCGGATTGGAACGACGGATCATGGCGCGGGCGCGGGCCAGCAGTTCCTTGACCGAGTAGGGTTTGACCACAAAGTCGTCGGCACCGGTGTCGAGCCCGCGGACACGATCGCTCTCTTCTCCTCGCGCGGTGAGCATCAGCACCGGAATTGTCTTGGTGCTTTCGGCACGCTTCAACTGCCGGCAGACTTCGATGCCGGACAGTTCCGGCAGCATCCAGTCGAGGATGATCAGATCGGGGCTGTGCTCTTCGGCCTGCAAGAGGCCTTCTTCACCATCCATCGCCACCCGTGTGGCGTACCCGGCTTTTTCGAAGTTGAATTTCAGAAGTTCAACTTGCGAGCTTTCGTCTTCAACAATCAGGACGGTGGGCTGGGCAAGGGCAGACATGATTACTTCCCGTTCGAGTCCACTTCAACAACCATTTGGCTGGTCAAATCGCTTTTCGGGCGATCCTCTTCGGGCATTTCACCGGTCACCACATAGTGGATCTGCTCGGCGACTGCGGTGGTGTGATCTCCCATCCGCTCAATATTCTTGGCGATGAACAGGAGGTGCATGCAGGATGTGATGTGGCGCGGGTCTTCCATCATGTAGGTCAGCAACTCGCGGAACAGCGTGTTATGCATGTGGTCGACTTCTTCGTCGCGGGCGATGAGTTCGTCGACCATCGCCAGGTCCTTGGCGACATAGGCGTTGAGCGCGTCCTGGATCATGCGCTGCACCAACTCACCCATGCGCTTCAGCGTTTTCTCGGAAGAGCCAACTGAGGTTGTGTCCTTCAACGTCACGGTGCGCTTGGCGATGTTCTTGGCATAGTCACCGATACGTTCGAGGTTGGACGACACCTTCATGGCGCAGACCACAGCGCGCAGGTCGCTGGCCATCGGCTGGCGCAGTGCCAGGATGCGCAGGGCCAATTCGTCGACTTGAACTTCAACTGCGTCGATTGCCTTGTCCGCGGCGCGAACTGACTTGGCCAGTTCCTCATCGCGGGAAATCAGCGCCTTGATGGCAAGCATGATCTGGTTTTCAACCATGCCGCCCATTTCCAAAATCAGCGCTTCGATCTGGGCCAGATCCTGGTCAAAGCTCTTTACGATATGTGCGTTTTCCATCGGAAAATCTCCAATCAGCCGATACGGCCGGTGATGTAGTTCTGCGTGCGCTCTTCTTTCGGCGCGGCAAAGATTTGTTCAGTGGATCCAAACTCGACCAGTTCACCAAGGTGGAAAAAGGCTGTCTTTTGCGACACGCGTGCGGCCTGCTGCATCGAGTGCGTCACAATCACGATGGTGTACTTTTCGCGCAGCTCATCGATCAGTGTTTCCACGGTTGCTGTTGCGATCGGGTCGAGCGCCGAACAGGGCTCGTCCATCAGGATCACCTTTGGCTGAACGGCAATCGCGCGGGCAATGCACAGGCGCTGCTGCTGGCCACCGGAAAGGCCGGTACCTGGCTGGTTCAACCGGTCCTTGACCTCGTCCCAAAGCCCTGCGCGGCGCAGGCTGGTTTCAACGATCTCTTCCAGGTCGGTCTTGCTTTTGACCATGCTGTGGATCTTCGGACCATAGGCGATGTTTTCAAAAATCGACTTTGGGAACGGGTTGGGCTTCTGAAAGACCATGCCGACCTTTTGGCGCAGAGACACCACGTCGACTTCTGGCGCGTAAATCTCCTGGCCGGCCAGTTTGATGGACCCCTCGACCCGGCAGATCGGGATCACGTCGTTCATACGGTTGAGACAACGCAGCAGAGTTGACTTGCCGCAACCGGACGGGCCGATAAAGGCGGTCACGGAATATTCGTCAATGTTGACGTCAACATCGATGATGGCCTGCTTCTCGCCGTAATAGACTTGGGCTTGTTTGACCTCGATGATCGGTCCGGTTTCAGTGGAATTCGTCACAGCCTGGCTGCCTTCAATGTTCGGGTGAATGTTCATTTTACAACTCCGCTACCAACGAATTTCCAACCGGCGCCGCAAGATGATGGCGATCAGGTTCATGGCGATCAGGAAGCCCAACAGGACCATGATTGCCGCCGACGTCTTTTCAAGGAACCCGCGCTCGGGGCTGTCGGCCCAAAGGAAGATCTGAACGGGCAGAGCTGTTGCAGCTTCGGTGATCCCGCCAGGAATGTCGACGATAAATGCCACCATGCCGATCATCAAAAGCGGTGCGGTTTCACCAAGCGCCTGCGCCATGCCGATGATCGATCCGGTCAACATGCCGGGCATCGCAAGCGGAACCACATGATGGAAAGTCGCCTGGACCTTGCTGGCGCCCAATCCAAATGCTGCTTCGCGAATGGAAGGTGGCACAGCACGCAAGGAGGCCCGCGAGGCAATGATGATCGTCGGCAACGTCATCAGCGCCAGCACCATGCCGCCGACCAGCGGTGTCGAACGCGGCAGACCGAAGACATTGAGGAAGATCGCCAACCCGAGAAGGCCGAATACAATCGAGGGAACCGCGGCAAGGTTGTTGATATTGACTTCGATCAGACGGTTGATCCGTCCTTTGCTCGCGAACTCTTCCAGATAGACCGCCGCGAGCACGCCGATGGGGAAGGACAGCAGGAAGCAAACCAGCAAGGAGAGGGCAGAGCCCATGACAGCGCCCAGAATACCGGCCTGTTCCGGCTCACGGGAGTCGCCGCCAGTAAAGAACTGCGTGTTGAAGCGCTTCTCGATTTGACCTTTCTCCTGCAGATCCTTGATCCAACCGAGTTGCAGGTCGCTGATGCGGCGCTGGCTTTCATCCAAGGACGCGTCGATATTGCCTTTCAGGTACATGTCGACGTCGCTGGAGGCTCTGACCGAGANGGTGGCCGTGGTGCCGACCAGGGAGGGATTGGCAACGACCGCGTCGCGGACCGAATATTCCGCGGTGGAGCTGACCAGCTTGTAGAGTTGCTTCTTTTCGGCGCGTGATTTGGCGTCTGGGAAACGCTCGCGCAAGGCCTTTTTCAAAATGCTGCCGAAACGGGATTTCTTAATGACAGCAGGATCGCCTGTGCCATCGGGATCGATCTTTTCAGCGGGCAATTCAATCGCGATGTCAACGAATGACTGCTGGAATGCACCGGTGCCGCGAATGACGATGGAGATGACCATCACCGCCAGGAAACCCAGCGAAATAGCGATCGCGATCATGCCATAGAGGCGGAAACGACGTTCGGCGCTGTGGCGTGATGAACCTTGGGTGGCCAGGATGTTTACCGGATCAGTCATACTGTTCTTTGTACTTATCTACGATGCGCAGAGCGATGACGTTGAGCACCAGAGTGATGACAAACAGCATCAGNCCCAAGGCNAAAGCCGAGAGGGTTTTGGCGCTGTCAAATTCCTGGTCACCGGTCAGCAGNGTTACGATCTGAACCGTCACTGTGGTGACCGCTTCGAAGGGGTTGAGTGTCAAATTCGCGGCAAGGCCTGCGGCCATCACCACGATCATGGTTTCACCAATGGCGCGGGAGGTTGCCAGCAGCAGACTGCCGGCGATGCCTGGGATGGCGGCGGGCAGGATGACCTGCTTGATGGTTTCTGCCTGGGTGGCGCCGAGGCCATAGGAAGCGTCGCGCAGCGATTGGGGCACCGCGTTGATCACGTCGTCGGAAAGCGATGATACCAGCGGAATGATCATCACGCCCATGGTCACCCCGGCAGCCAGCGCACTTTCAGACGAGATGGAAAAGCCAAGATTTTCACCACCATTTCGGAGCATCGGGGCAACGATCAGGGCAGCGAAGAAGCCGTAGACCACTGTTGGGATGCCGGCGAGCAGTTCCAGCAAAGGTTTGATAAAGCTGCGGCTTTTGTCGCTGGCATATTCAGCCAGATAAATCGCCGACATCAGGCCAAGCGGCGTGGCGATCAGCATGGCGATGGCGCTGATCAGCAATGTGCCGACGATCAATGGAATGGCGCCGAATGCGCCGGACGCGCCAACCTGATCTGCCCGAAGAGCCGTCTGAGGGCTCCATTCGAGGCCAAACAGGAAGTCGAAAATGGAAATCTGCTGGAAGAAGCGGAAGGATTCCGTCAGCAGGGAGGCAACGATGCCAATGGTTGTGGCGACCGCCACAAGAGCACAGAGAATGAGGACGCTGCGCACAGCCATGTCCACATGCTTGCCTCGGTCTCCGCGGCGAATGATTGAAAAAGAGGCGGTATCGGACAAGGCAATCACTCGCAGAGTTGGGGGTGA
>JABSRX010000051.1 GCA_013214695.1 Rhizobiaceae bacterium
GAGAGCGGCGACTTCGGTGAGGCCGGGCGGTGCGTGGTGGTCGAAGAGTTCCTGGTCGGCGAAGAGGCCTCCTTCATGGCCATCACCGACGGAGTGACCTCCTTGGCACTGGCCTCTTCTCAGGATCACAAGGCTATCTTCGACGGCGATCGCGGCCCCAATACCGGCGGTATGGGCGCCTATTCGCCGGCGCCCGTACTGGATGGTACATTGCAACAACGTGTGTTGGACGAAATCGTCACTCCAACGCTGGTCGGCATGGCCGAAGCGGGCACCCCGTTTCAGGGCGTGCTGTATGCCGGACTGATGATCGATGAGGCCGGTCCGAAGCTGATTGAGTACAATGTGCGGTTTGGGGATCCCGAATGCCAGGTGCTGATGATGCGCCTGGAAAGTGATCTCGTACCCCTGCTGCTGGCCTGTGCTGACGGTGATCTTGACGGAAAAACAGCCAGTTGGTCGTCGGATGTGGCGCTGACGGTAGTGATGGCGGCGCAGGGCTATCCGGGCAGTTATGACAAGGGCAGCGTGATCCGTACTGTGGACCAGGATCAGGAGGATCTCCAGGTCTTCCACGCCGGCACCGAACGGCGCGGCGATACATTGCACGCAACGGGCGGCCGCGTACTGGCAGTTACGGCACTTGGACACTCAACCAGCGCGGCCCAGGCCCGGGCCTATGTGGCGGTTGACAAGATTGACTGGCCGGAAGGCTTTTGCCGCCGCGATATCGGCTGGCGCGCGGTGGCGCGCGAAACCTGACGGAGAAAGCTATGGGGAATGTACTGGTTGAAGACCGTGGTGCGGTGCGCATCGTCACCATCAACCGACCCCATCGCCGCAATGCCGTGGACCGGGCAACCGGCGACGAACTCTATGATATCTTTCAGAAATTCGACACCGACGACAGCGTCTCCGTGGCCATTCTGACCGGCGCCGAAGGAGCGTTCTGTGCCGGTTTTGACCTCAAAACGCTTTCTGAACACGGCGACAGCACCACTTTGGGCGAACTTGAACACGGTGGCGAGGGGGATCTCGGGCCGATGGGCCCGACCCGCCTGATGCTGTCGAAACCCGTGATCGCGGCGGTTGAAGGCCACGCGGTGGCTGGCGGCATGGAACTGGCGATCTGGTGCGATCTGCGGGTCATGGCCGAGGACGCGATATTCGGCATCTATTGCCGCCGTTTTGGTGTTCCGCTGATCGATGGCGGCACCATCCGCCTGCCCCGTCTGATTGGCCAGAGCCGGGCCATGGACCTGATTTTGACCGGCCGTCCGGTGGATGCCGCCGAAAGCGCCCAGATCGGTCTGGCCAACCGTGTCGTGCCGAGCGGTCAGGCATTGGCCGCGAGCCTGCAACTTGCCGAAGAATTGGCCCGCTTCCCGCAGACCTGCATGCGCAATGACCGGCTGTCCATGCTGGCCCAATGGGGCATGGATCATGACGCCGCGCTGCGCAACGAGGCCAAAATCGGCTTCGGAACTGTGCGTTCCGGCGAATCCGTGGCGGGCGCCACCCGTTTTTCCGGTGGCGAAGGCCGCCATGGGGACTTCAAGTCGGGCGACAGCTGAACTTAATGGCGGCTCTACGCCGCCTTGCGGTCCCGGACCAAGCCCCACAGGGCGAGCAGTACAAAGAGACCCAGCAGGGGCAGCAAAACCAGGTCCAAATAGGCGATCAGACCGGCCAGTCCGATAGCCGCCAAAATCCACACCAGCAGCGGCGTGAAACAGCACAGGGCGGCAATCACCGCCCCGAAAAGGCTGAATTTGGTCAGTCGGCTCACTCTGCCGCCTGGGCGACGTCGGTATAACCCTTCAGCTCGCCGTTGATGACATAGCGCAGGATTTCAACCACTTCCTGCGAGGTCCTGGTGACGGCCAGCGCTGCCGCATCCACTTCCTTCAACGCGTGGGCGTGTTCGTCCTGATGCATGATGATAGTCGGCTTGCCCAGCGCCGACGCAAAACCGGCGTCAAATGCTGCGTTCCACTGTTTGTATTTCTCGCCAAACCGCACAACGACAATGTCAGCATCCTGAATCAGTGTGCGGGTGCGAATGGCATTCATCTGCGCGCCCTTGTGATCGTGCCAGAACTTGTTCGGCTCAGCCCCCAAAATGGCCACGCCACAGTCGTCGGAAGCTTCATGATGCGTGACGGCGGAGCCGAAGGCGACCGGAAGACCCGCTGCTTTGGCTCCCGCAGCGATCTCTTCGCGCCAGTCGGTGTGAATTTCGCCAGAAAGATAAATGTTCCAGGTTTTGCTCATGATATGTCCAGACTTGAGGTTCGGGGCGCCAGCGGCGTCGCGTGCGGCGTGCGGCGTGCGGCGAGCACCGAGCGCGGCGGGTGCCGCACAAATTACGTGTTGGCGCAGATTATAAAGGATTGCAGCAGGCGGGTGAAGTTCTCATTGGCGCGCATAATGGTCACAGTTCGGGGTGGGCCATAAACCTTTGCGAAACCATTGCCGCACATAGTGCTTTTCAAAGGAGTTTTCATGTCTCGCGTAATCCTTTTCCTTATTCTTGCGCTGCCGCTCAAAGGCTGCGCCACAATGGCCGTATCCACCCTGGCGACGGGTGCCGTGATCGGTGGCGCCGGCGTGGCAATTGCCACCGGCGCGGTCGGCAATCCGTTCTAGAGCCCCTATGGGGTCTCAGTGATCGGCGCAGTTTTCCAACTCCATAAAGGCAGCCAGTCCGCGCTCCGGATCATCTTCAAAGATGTCGTCGGTGACGTGCAGATCGGCGATGCGATCGGAACGGAACGTGCGGAAATCCTGCTTCAACTCGCACCATGAAGAGACCATCCAGCCATCTGGCAGGCTCCAAACGACCAGCGGGCGAATGCGCCGCGTCGAGCTGATGCCTTCAGCATTTTCATAGGCAATCTCGACAACCTGGCGCAGGCGGATCGCGTCGCGGATCAGGCTGGCATTTTCCTCAGTCTCGGGCTTGCGGTGCAGGCTGAAAAAGGGGGCATCGGCGAGCTTGCGATCTTCCGGATCGGGCAGACTGACCTGGATCTTCGCCCGGGCTTCCCGCGCTGCGGCGGCGAGCGCCGGATCCCCGGTGCGTTCAACGAAGGACAGGCCGACGGCCAGGGCGTCCAACTGATCATGGGTGAACGTTACATTGGGCAGATCAAAACCGGGGCGCAGCATGTAGCCAACCCCGGCCTCGCCATCAATAGGCATGCCCGACGCCTGAAGATGGGCAATGTCGCGGTAGATGGTGCTGACAGAGACTTCCAGATGGGCGGCCAGTTCTTCGGCGCGGCTGACACCGCGGGTGCGCATTTCGTTGACCAATCTGAACAGCCGTTCTGCACGCCGCATGGCATTCACCCGATATTGCCGGTTTTCGGGCCTTATACCATTGTTCGGCGGCAGGACGAAAAATTGTGCCATCAGGCAGCGGCGGTGGCCTCGATTTCAAGCATCAGCGTCGGCAGTGCCAGGCGGGTGACGCCAACCAGCGACATTGGAGGCGCGTTGTTGACCGGTCCGAAGCGAGCGCCCAGCAGATCGAAGTTCTTCAAAGCTTCATCGACGTCGGTGGCGTAGATGGTGAGGCGAATGACATCGCCCAATCCAAATTCCGCCTTCGACAGCACGGCCTCCAGATTGTCCAGCGCAAGGGCGATCTGATTGCGCATGTCGCCACAATGTTGCGGCTGACCTTCGCCATCGACGGCGGTCTGGCCGGCGCAGATCAGTTGGCGCGTATGTCCTTCGATCACTTCAGCCTGATTGTAGCCAAAGTTGAGTGACCAGGGCCATGGGTTGATTGCTGTGCGGTTCATGTGAATGTCCTCGACTGTGTTTTGAGGATGCCTTTGAACCACAGGCCTCCTGTCACCGTTGTGATAGGAGAGATTTCCAATCGATGATTATCAGCCGTTGAGTGTCAGCTTTTGGGGGTGGCCAGCCACCAGACATTGCCGCACGGATCCTTGATCCCCGCCATGCGGTCGCCGTGGGGACGGAGATTGGGCTGCATCAGCGGCGTCGCGCCCTGTTTCAGGGCCGCGTCGAAGGTCGCATCCGCGTCTTCGACATAGAGATGCATCTGCGATGTATTGGCTGAATAGTCGGCTGAACTCTGGTTGAGCATGATGATTGAATCGCCAATCTTCATACGGGCATGCTGCACGCGTCCATCGTCATAGCGATCCAGTTTGAGCTGAGTGGCACCAAACACCTGTTCCACAAACGTCATGAACCCGTCAGCGTCTTCGACCGTGAAGTACGGCGTGATCGCATGATAGCCTTCGGGTAAAGTGGGATGGTCCATAGGGTCGGTCCAGATTGTTTGTTTGGACAGGCTACGATCAACCGGCTGAAATTGACAGGTGAAAGGGCCGACAACTCCGGTTCATGGGGCGACCTTTTCCTGCGGTGGATCGGGCCGACAGGGCGGGTTTGTCCGCAGCACGGCGCGAAAATCGTTGCGCTTGGCCGCCTCGACGATGAAGTTGTAGCGATCAGGATCGCGCTCAAATACGGCTTCCAGCAACAAATCGCGGGGGAAAGTATAGCTGTCGGGCTTCATACCCAACTCCATCAAGTACAGCTTTGTGTCATCGAGCCACTCATTGGATCTGATCAGGGTTGAGTTCCAAGAAAACTGTAGCACCATGACTTCGTGACGCGCCTCGACTAGCTCAATGACTTTGTCAATATCATCACGCAGCACAGGATCGTCGTATTCCTTGCCCACGTTGAAGTTGCAACGATCTGAACCGCTGTCAATGATCCGGTCTATCAACATTGACGGAAGGCAGCCGTCGGCGTCGTCCCTTATCCGTTCCGCTGCGTTGTGCAGGAAGAGTTGAAAGGCGCGCGGATCATCTGCAATCAGGCTGAAGCGGGGATAAGCTTTTTGGTAATACGTGTATCGATGGCCCACGATAATGGGGCATGGATCTTGTGCGCCTGTTTCGTCCAATCCATTCACCGCATCATCAAGGACATTGGAAGGTAACTCGTCAATCCTGGCTACTGGTTTGTTTTCGAAGGACCATTCGTCCGGGCTCACATAGAGAAACGGTGGCTCCAGATGCGCAGGACTAGACGCTCCACCGAGCGCAAGCAGCGCTGCCAAAAGGAGACTTAGAGCGGCGGGAATTTTGGACGCCGGTATCAACTTATCCACTCTCCGCGGGACCATTTTACCATGGCGGTCCCAAAACTCAAACCTGGAGTGGATATGGTTCAACTCACATCAGCCGATTGTGCCCGACTAAGGGATCTCGAGAAGAGACAAGAAAATGACAAACAATCTTGGGGAGCGAAGATCGGTAAGCTCAAACAAGAACGGAAGGACCTAGAGAAGGAAAAGAGCAAGGCAGAGCAACGTCTCGAAAGTGCCCGCTCTGCCCAATCAGCGTTGTCCGCTCTGCTTGGCACGGTTGGCAGGTTCGCCAAGCGCAAACGCGACAAAGCCGGAGCCGCAGGCGCTCAGGCATTTGAAAAAGCCAGAGCCGCCATGAAAGTTGCCAGGATTGAAGAAGAGTTGGATCGAATCAAGCGACAAATTTCGGATAAGCGGTCTGAACTGGAACGCGGCGAAAGAGAACTGCGCAATTTGACAGGCAACCAGCAAACTACACGGCGCGAACTGGATCAATGCGCGCGCGAAGGCAAAGGCATGCCTGGCGCAGCTTTCGTCTAAGGCGCCGGACCTTCCAGCAATTCCTGTTCACGAGGCGGGCCTATTGCGCGGGTGGATCGGGCCGACAGGGCGGATTGGTGCGCAGAACGGCGCGAAAATCGTTGCGCTTGGCCGCCTCGACGATGAAGTTGTAGCGATCAGGATCGCGCTCAAAAAGGCGTTCCAGCAACAAATCGCGGGGGGAGAAATACCTGTCGGGCTTGATACCCAACTCCATCAAGTACAGTTCTGTGTCAATGAGCAACTGATTGGATCTGATCAGGGTTGAGGTCAAAGAAAACTGTACCACAATGACCGCGTGACGCGCCTCGACCAGTTCAATGACTTTGTCGATGTCATCGCGCAGCACAGGGTCGTCGTATTCCTTGCCCACATTGAAGTTGCAACGATTTGAACCGCTGTCGATGATCCGGCTTATCAACATTGATGGAAGGCAGCCGTCGGCGTCGTCCGTTATCCGTTCCGCTGCATTGTGCAGGAAGAGTTGAAAGGCCCGCGGATCATCTGCAATCAGGCTGAAGCGGGGATAAGCTTTTTGGTAATGCGCATATCGAAGCTCCGCGAGGAAGGGGCAAGCGTTATCACCAATGCTTATCTCTTCCATTCCCTTCAACGCGTCTTCAAGGACATCGGGAGGTAACTCGTCCATCCTCGCTACAGGTTTGTTGTCGAAGGACCATTCGTCCGGGCTCACATAGAGAAACGGTGGCTCCAGATGCGCAGGGCTAGACGCTCCACCGAGCACAAGAAGCGCTGCCAAAAGGAGACTTAGAGCGGCGGGAATTTTGGACGCCGGTATCAACTTATCCACTCTCCGCGAGAGCAGACTAGCATGGCGATACGAAGACGCAAAGTTTCCCGTGATGCTATAAAGGCGATGGTGCTCGACGCCCTCGCCGCCGCTCGCCGTTCGCCGCTCGCCGCTCGCCGCTCGCCGCCGTTGCTCGCTGCTAGCCGGCGATTTTGGAGAAGTCGGCGACGGTTGCTGTGGCGGTGCGGATGCGCTGCATCAGGGCGAGGCGGTTTGCGCGGACCTTCTGATCCTCGACATTGACCATCACGTCTTCAAAAAATGAATCAACCGGTTCACGTAGTTTGGCAAGAGCTGCCATTGCACCGGAAAAATCTTCCTTATCAATAGCTTGCGCAGCTTCGCTCTCGGCCTGATTCACGGCTTCATAAAGTGATGATTCAGGGCCTTGTTCAAGTAGTGATTCAACAATCTCCACGTTGCTGATATCGGCCCCTTTCTTTTCCTCGGCTGCCAAAATGTTGGCGGCGCGCTTGGTGCCGGCCAGCAGGTTTTTGCCGTCTTCGGTATCGAGGAAAGAGCCAAGTGCCGCGACCCGGCGGGTGACGGTCAGCAGGTCGTCGGACTGCGGCGTGATCACCGCATCGATGAGATCGTGACGGGCGCCCTGATCGCGCAGATAGACTTTCAACCGGTCGTGGAAGAAGGCCAACAGGTCAGCGTTTTCAGCCGCGCCAAAGCTCTGCTCGGTCAGCGTGTCGGCAGCCGATGCGAAGAGTTGTGACAGATGTGCCTTGTGGTCGTTTTCCAACAGCAGGCGGATGACGCCGAGCGCCGCACGACGCAGGGCATACGGATCCTTGCTGCCGGTGGGCTTTTCATCGATGGCCCAGAATCCGGTCAGCGTGTCGAGCTTGTCGGCAAGCGCCACTGCGGCGCTGACCGGGTTGGTCGGCACGTCGTCAGAAGGCCCCTGCGGCTTCCAGTGATCTTCGCAAGCGGCAGCAACGGACGCATCCTCACCGGCGCGATCGGCATAGCGGCGGCCCATCTGGCCCTGCAGTTCGGGGAACTCATAGACCATGGCGGAGTTGAGATCGGCCTTGCAGATTTCGGTAGCCCGTTTGGCCAAGGCCGGGTCGGCGCCGACAATCGGTGCGAGCTTTTCAGCAAGCGCAATGATGCGCTGAACCCGTGCGCCCTGGGTGCCGAGTTTGGCATGGAAGGTCACCATATCGAGCTTGGCCGTCCAAGGGGCAAAGCCCTCGGTGTTGATCTGGTGCAGATCTGTTTCCCAGAAGAACTTGGCATCACCCAAACGGGCGTTCACCACCTTGGCGTTGCCTAGCGCAATTTCCTTGCCGCCATCGGTGGCCTCGATATTGGCGACCAGCAGGAAGTTGTTGGAGAGCCCCTCGCCTTTCGTGCCCTGACGCAGCACGAAACACTTCTGGTTTTCCTTGATGGTCAGTCGGATCACTTCGGGTGGGATATCCAGGAAGGCCGCATCGAACTCGCCCATGATGGCCACCGGCCATTCGACCAGGTTGCCGACCTCTTCCAGAAGGCCCTCATCCTCGACCAGTTCCAGCCCCTTGGCGAAGGCCAGGTTCTGGGCATCTGCCTTGATGATTTCCTTGCGCCGTTCCGCGTCGAGCACGACCTTGGCTTTTTCCAGCGCCGTTACATAATCGTCGAAGCGACGCACCTGAATGGGCTCGGGGGCGTGGAAGCGATGGCCATAGGTGATGTCACCCGATGCGGTGCCGCCGGCCTCAAACGGAATCACTTCCGGCTCTTCGGTGTCGGAGGCAAACAGGCACAGGATCGACTGCAGCGGCCGCACCCATTTTAGGCTGCCGGCGTCGCGCGACTTGTCGCCCCAGCGCATGGATTTCGGCCAGGGAAAGTTTTGAATGATGCCGGGCATGACACCGGCGATGATGTCCTGGGCATCGCGGCCTGGCTTTTCGATGACAGCGACATAAAAGTCGCCCTTTTTGGGATCGCTGCGCACCTGGGCTTCATCGACTGAAGACAGACCTGCGCCGCGCAGGAAGCCGGCAACCGCCTTTTCCGGCGCGTCGGTCCGCGGGCCTTTGCGTTCCTCTTTCAGATCAGCGGAACGTGCGGTCAGTCCCCGCACATCGAGGGTCAGGCGACGCGGTGTCCAATATTCACGGGCGCCCTCATAGGTCAGCCCAGCATCGACCAGCGCGTCGGTGACGAGCTTTTTCAGATCGCCCGCCGCCTTGCGCTGCATGCGGGCGGGGATTTCTTCAGAAAACAGTTCCAGGAGCAGGTCGGGCATGGTCGGTCAAATGCGGGAGAAAATCTGTGCCGCTCTTACCAAGGGTGCCAGCAGATGTCACCCGGATTGTTCACCTGGAGCCGTTCTTGACCCTGGCTGCAAGGCCAATTCGCTGGCTATTTGTGGCTGCCGTCGCAAAGCGGTTGATTGCCGGTCTCCTTGCAGGCGCAGAAGAACTTGCGGCCATCCTCTTCGGCCGTCCATTTGATCGGCGAAAACTCGGTGTCCTTGTGCGACCCATCGCAAAATGGCTGCTTGGCCGACTTTCCGCAGGCGCACCAGAAATAGGATTTGCCGGCTTCGACTTCGACAGGAATTGGCGCGTCTCCGGCGCGTGTGGCTCCAGACATGTGTGTTTCTCCTAACAGGCTTTTCTCAACCCTAGCCGGGCGCCGGGCGGACGGCAATTGCGTCCTGACGTCACTCTTGCGGCGGTGGCGACGGCGTCATCCAGCCGATCAGCGCCCCGCCGGGCTCGCGCACCATGGCGATGCGGCCAATGCCGGGCACGTCAAATGGTTCCTGCGCCAGCGTAGCGCCGCCCTTCTTGGCCAGGTCAATGCGCGCGTCGATGTCGTCGACGGCGATATAGGCCACCCAATGGTCGCCAGCGGCATCATATTCGATGCCCGACATTTCAAACATTCCGCAGATGGGCATCGGGTCGCCGGGCACCAGCCAGTAGGTTCCGCCGGATTCCATCGGCATCGCCTCAAATTCCCAGCCCAGCGTGTCGTGATAGAAGGCCTTTGCCTGCTCGACGTCCCGGGTAACGAGTTCATTCCAATAAAAGCGTCCATGCATGTCCATTGATGCTCTCCTTCCTCCTGATCTCAGGAGAAAGTGTTGCGCAGCCGATAGCGGCTGTCAAAAGGACGCAGATTCAGGCGGCGGTAGAGCGCCAGCGTTTAGACGTCGGCGCCGCCCGCTTCGGTGCGCAAAAAGGCTTCGCCACAGGCCTTCGAAAGGTCGCGCACCCGGCCGATATAGTTCTGGCGCTCCGTAACGGAAATGACCCCACGGGCATCGAGCAGATTGAACACGTGGCTCGCCTTGATGCATTGATCGTAGGCCGGGTGGGCCATGACGATGGCGCGGTCCTTCTTGGGATCGATTTCCGGCGTATCAAGAATGCGCTGGCATTCGGCTTCTGCGTCTTCGAAATGCTTCAACAGGGTATCGGTGTCGGCAACGTCGAAATTCCAGCGGCTGTATTCGCGCTCCGTCTGCTGGAAGACTTCGCCATAGGTCACCTTGTCGTTGTCACCACCGCCGTTGAAGTTGAGATCATAGACATTGTCGACGCCCTGCACATACATGGCGAGGCGCTCCAGGCCATAGGTCAACTCACCGGAAACCGGTGCGCATTCCTGACCGCAGACCTGCTGAAAGTAAGTGAACTGGCTGACTTCCATACCGTCACACCAGACTTCCCAGCCGAGGCCCCAGGCACCCAGGGTCGGGCTTTCCCAGTCGTCCTCGACGAAGCGGATGTCGTGCAGCGCCGCATCAATGCCAATGGCTTTCAGAGAGCCTAGATAGAGCTCCTGCAGATCCGGTGGGCTGGGCTTCAACAGCACCTGGTACTGATAATAATGCTGCAAGCGGTTGGGGTTTTCGCCATAGCGACCGTCGGTCGGACGGCGGCTCGGCTGAACATAGGCGGCATTCCACGGCTTGGGACCAAGGGCGCGCAAAGTGGTCGCCGGATGGAACGTGCCCGCGCCGACTTCCATGTCGTAAGGCTGCAGGATCACACAGCCATATTCGGCCCAGTATTCGTGCAAGGTGAGAATAAGCCCTTGGAAAGAATTTTTCGGATCATGCGCCATTTGGATGGGTCCACGCTTTTGATTGATGGGTGGGGCGGTGACAAGTGGTGTCGTTTTGCTGGGGGACCGATGCCATGGTCACACGCAAGGGTCAAGCAGGTCTGAGGCGCAAAACCAAATACAAAAGCGCTGCCAAGTTGCCGTTTGGGCAGGTGCAAAAATCGCTCAAAGTATTGCCGATGGTTTTCCCCCTCTCATTGTCACGCAGTTGCCAAGTTCTGGTTTAGCCGCAAGAATGTGAGCAATTGGAACTCGTAATAAATACGGTAGGTGCGAATTCGGGAAGTAATGTAACACACTGATATTAGGAATGGTTTCTAATACGGATGTGCAAAAGCGGGGAGACGAATCATGACCGTCGAAACAGATCCAAAAGAGGCTGAACAGGTCTCTGACTACGAACTGGGGAGCGACAATATTCGACCGTTTGGTCTGGATATTCACAACCCGGTCTTCCTTGTATCCAGTCTGGTGATCATTGCCTTTGTGCTGCTGGCATTGGCCAATCAGGAAGCCTCTGCGGAATTCTTTGGCTGGCTGCGCCCATTCCTAACAAGCGAGTTTGACTGGTTCCTGGTGATTGCCGTCGATATCATGCTGCTTTTCTGTCTGGCATTGATTTTCTTGCCCGTCGGATCGGTGCGCATCGGCGGCAAGGATGCCAAACCCGACTATTCCTATGCCGGCTGGATTGCCATGCTGTTTGCGGCGGGCATTGGTATCGGCCTGTTGTTCTTTGGCGTGCTGGAGCCGGTCTATTACACCTATGCGGAAGGTGGCGCGGCGAACCCTCTGGGCATCGACCCGAAATCGCCGGGCAATGAGAATATCGGCATTGTCGGCACGGTCCATCACTGGGGCCTCGGCGGCTGGGCGGTGTATGCCGTGGTCGGTCTGAGCCTTGCGGTGTTCTGCTACAATAAGGGCCTGCCGCTGACGCTGCGGTCGGCGTTTTATCCAATCCTCGGCGAAAAAGTCTGGCGTTGGCCGGGTCATGTGATCGACACGCTGGCGGTGTTTGCCACCCTGTTCGGTCTGACCACGTCGCTCGGACTGGGTGCGCGCCAGATCGCTGCTGGCCTGTATGACGTGTTCGGCATCGAGCCGTCCAACACGGTTGTCGTTGTGCTGATCATCGGCATCACCATCATCGCGCTCGGTTCCGTGCTGATGGGCATGGACAAGGGCGTCAAGCGGTTGTCCGAGATCAACATGGTGATGGCGATCCTGCTGTTCTTCTTCGTCTTCTTCCTCAGCGGCGCAGGCGGAGCGATTGCCCGCTATTTCGACGTGATGGTGCAATATGTGGTGCAGATTGTGCCGCTGTCGAACCCGGTTGGGCGCGAGGACACCAGCTACTTCCACGGCTGGACCACCTTCTACTGGGCCTGGTGGATCGCCTGGTCGCCCTTTGTCGGCATGTTCATCGCCCGCATTTCCAAAGGCCGCACGGTGCGTGAGTTTGTCATCTGCGTGCTAATCGCACCAACGCTCGTCTGTGCTCTTTGGATGTCCACCTTTGGTGGCGCGGCCATCGACATGATCGAGGGTGGCACTGGCCAGGGCATCACGGCGGTGGTTGTGGATACCTATAAGCCGGAAATCTCGCTGTTCCGTCTGTTGGATCAGTATCCGCTCTATTCCATCGTGGCGCCGATCTCGCTGATCCTGATCGTGATCTTCTTTGTCACGTCTTCGGACAGCGGATCGCTGGTGATCGATACGATTACGGCCGGTGGCAAGATGGACGCACCGGTGGTTCAGCGGGTGTTCTGGTGCACGCTGGAAGGTCTGGTGGCCATTGCGCTGCTGCTCGGTGGCGGGCTGGCAGCCCTGCAGGGCGCGGCGGTGTCGACGGGGATACCGTTCACCATCGTCGTTCTGCTGATGTGCTACACCGTCTACAAGGCGTTGCAGACCGAGGAGAGATAGTCTCCCGCAAACATGAAAAGGCCCGCCCGCGGTGTAACATCGCGGGCGGGCTTTTTGTTCAACTCAACAGATGAAATGAACTTTCTGGCTCACTTCAACCGGCTCTGCGCCGGGTGTAGCGGGTGTGCCGTCGTCAACAAGCGCAGGCGTGTTTGATCCGGTCGCGAAAGCGTTTGACGGGTTCACCGGAATTTCGTGAGCGGCGACGGTCTGCTGAACCTGGCGGTCCGTCCAATCGGCCAGAGGATTGATGATCAACAGGCCACGGGCCTGATCCCATTCGGCAAACTCAAGCGTCTCAGCCCCTGGGCCGCGCCGGCGGGCTGTGATCCACACATCGGCCCCTTTTAACGCTTCGTCGAGGGGCGACCACTTGCGGTTCTTGCTGGCCGCCTTGCGGGCCTCGCCCGAGCTGTGAAAACGCGCCATTCCACAATCGGCCAGATAGCGCGCCAGAACGTCCGAATCCGGTTCAAACTCCGCAATGTCAATGCCGTAGCGATCACGGGTAATCTGCAGCAGCGACTTGTTTTCGGGAAACAGGCGGCTAGTCTTCAGTGTCGCCATGTTGATCGACTGATCGGACAGGGCTGCCGCCCAGGTGAGCACCTGGTCCGCCATCTCCAGATGACTGGTGAAAACAGCCCGGTAAGCCAGACCGCCAATGCGGTTGAGACGTTCAATAAGGTCGAGATCGGCAAAGTCGCGGTTCAGGCGTTCGGCCAAAGTCAGAGTATCGCGCTTAAACAGTTCCATTGGGGGATCCTTTCAAGAGTCCCCACAAGGTTGATCAAAAAATGAGACTTTTGAAAGAAATGGAATTCCCACGAAAAGTGAGGAACAAAAAAATTATCTTCTAATTCTTCGCCGCCTTAGCATGGGGCGCGACCACTGTGACCGCAATCGGTTGCAAAAAGGTGGGCTATTTCTTGACCTTGTAACGGCCGGTCTTCGGGTCGTGTTCGAGATCACCAATGGCCTTGGCATTGCGTGCCGACTTGGCTTCCGCCTTGCGCTGTTCTTCCGCGTTGATCGCGTCCATGTGCTTGCGGAAAGAGCTGTAGGCATAGAGGCCGACAGCGCCCACTGCAGCAACGGCTACCAACTGTATCATCTGTGCACTCCCCTTCCTGTGCGCGTGTGGCATTGGGTTTCAGTCAGCTCGGCAAATCAGCCATGGTGCAAGTTTGCTACAAGCCGAGCCGGTTCCACAACAGTTTTTCTTCGGCTGCGCTGATGAATCCATCCGCCAGGCCAGCGGCGATGGCTTCACCGTCCATGCCAGAAGCCACACTGTCCGCAAGCTGCGCACCCGCAGCAGCTGAACCTGTTGTAATGCCAGCAGCGACCTTGTTGCCAAACAGGCCGCGTTTCGGTTCGATCAAGGCAAGCTTTGTCTTCTTGCCATAGCGCGCCTTCAGACTGGAGCGCAGATCACCGATCTCGTCGATCAGACCGAGTTCCTTGGCGGAGCCACCGGTCCAGAACAGGCCGGTGAACATGTCCTTGTGCTCGACCAGCCGATCGCCGCGGGATTCCTTGACCAGATCGATGAATACCTGGTGGATTTCCAACTGCAACGCCTTCAGGCGATCAATATCAGCCTTCTTTTCCGGCAAAAACGGATCCAGGACCGACTTGTTCTGCCCGGCCGTATGCACGCGGCGCTTCACGCCGATCTTTTGAATGGCGTCGACAAAGCCGAAGCTGGAGGAGATGACGCCAATGGAACCGACAATGCTGGACGGATCCGCAGTGATATCGTCACCGGCACAGGCAATCATATAGCCGCCCGATGCGGCAGCATCTTCAACGAAGACATGGACTTTTTTCTCATGTTCTTCGGCCAGATCGCGGATGCGACGGTAGATCAAACGCGACTGCACCGGCGAGCCGCCAGGTGAGTTGACGACGATGGCGACGGCAGGCGCGCCTTTCATGGAAAAGGCCTTTTCCAGACGCAAGGCGCAGGACCCAAGGTTCAATGCCGGACGAAAGGCCGTGCCGCCGGCGGCAATCGCACCGCTGAGTTTCACAACAGGAATGACAACATCGTCGCTGCCAAGTTTCGCGCGCAGTCGTTTGGGAAGAAGTTTTTTCAGTCGGCCAGCCAATTCAAAGCCCGTGTGATTGAGTTAGTTGCCGATTAAGTGAGGTGGCAAAGAAGAAATTTCAAGAAAATAAGTCGATTGCCGCGCGCCCGCGCAAGATTTCTTCAGCCCGTGCGGTGTTGGCCCCGTCAGTACCATGCAACACCAGCGGCGGAAGCAGTTTCAGGGCCGCCCGACTGTCCTTTGTCGCGCCAATCAAAACCCGGCTTGCCGGCTTTTGCGCCTGCGGGTGGAGCGGCAGGACGACAAGACCGCCCAGGCTATTTTGCGCCGCCTGCAACCATGCCTGGAGGTTTTCAGGACGCAGGATCAGTGCCAGATGCCCGCGATGCGCCAACATTTGTGCCGCTGCCTT
>JABSRX010000052.1 GCA_013214695.1 Rhizobiaceae bacterium
TTGGTGGAGGTCACCGCGACAAATTCATTCATCGTGATGCGCCCGGTTGCGACACCGTGGGTCCACAACATCGGCATGCGGTCTTCCAGACCACCGGTGCCGTTGGGGATCTTGGTGAAGTCGCCGACACCATAGCGCTTTTGTTCGGTCGTGAAGGCGCAATGGTCTGTTGCCACAACGGACAGCGAACCCGACTGCAGTCCGGCCCACAGCGAATCCTGATGCTGCTTGTTGCGGAACGGTGGCGACATCACGCGACGTGCTGCGTGATCCCAATCCTTGTTGAAATATTCTGATTCATCCAGCGTCAGATGCTGGATCAGTGGCTCGCCCCAGACGCGCTTGCCCTGGGCCCGGGCCCGCCGGATCGCTTCGTGGGAATCTTCGCAGGAGGTGTGGACCACATAAAGCGGCGCGCCGGCCATGTCGGCAATCATGATCGCCCTGTTGGTGGCCTCGCCCTCGACTTGCGGTGGACGGGAATAGGCATGCGCCTCCGGTCCCGTATTGCCCTCGGCCAGAAGCTTGGCGGACAGTTCGGCAACAACATCGCCATTTTCAGCATGGACCATCGGGGTTGCCCCCAAATCCGCGCAGCGCTGGAACGAGGCGTAAAGCTCATCATCGTTGACCATCAGCGCGCCCTTATAGGCGAGGAAGTGCTTGAAGGTGTTGATGCCCTTGTCTTTGACGACCGTTTCCATCTCGTTGAACACCTGTTCCCCCCACCAGGTGATGGCCATGTGGAAGGAGTAGTCGCAGGCAGCACGCGTTGATTTGTTGTCCCACATCTGGATCGCTTCCAGCAGCGACTGGCCCGGCGAGGGCAGGGCGAAATCGACGACCATCGTCGTGCCGCCGGACAGCGCCGCGCGGGTGCCGGATTCAAAATCGTCGGACGAGTAGGTGCCCATGAAGGGCATTTCCAAATGGGTGTGTGGGTCAATGCCGCCCGGCATGATGTAGCAGCCGGTGGCGTCAAGCTCGGTGCCGCCTGAAAGGTTCGGTCCAATCGCGGTGATCACACCGTCCTCAATCTGCACATCGGCCTTGTAGGTCAGGTCGGCGGTAACAACGGTTCCGTTCTTGATTGTTGTGGTCATAGGGGCAACTCCTAACCTGCAATTTCGGCGGTTTCAACGACGGCATGGAACAACACTTCCGCGCCCGCCGTGCTCCATTCTTTTGAGATGTCTTCGGCCTCGTTGTGGCTCAGCCCGTCAACGCAAGGACACATCACCATGGCTGTCGGTGCGACGCGGTTGATCCAGCAGGCATCGTGACCGGCGCCTGAAATGATGTCCATATGGGAATAACCGAGCCGTTCGGCGGCATCGCGGATCGCGCCGACACAGTTCTTGTCAAATTCTGGCGGATCGAACTGACCGACAATCTCCATCGAAAATTCCAGTCCTAGTTCCTTGCAAAGTTTGGGGGCTTTCTTTTCCAGCTTGCGGACCATCTTGTTCAGCCGGTCGAGCTCATGGGAGCGGAAGTCGATGGTAAAGACCACCTTGCCGGGAATGATGTTGCGGCTGTTGGGATAAACGTCGATATGGCCGATGGCCCCGACGGCGTTCGGGGCGTTCTTCATCGCAATCTTGTGCACAAGCTCAGTGATCTGTGCCAGGCCGCGCCCGGCATTCTTGCGCATCGGCATCGGGGTCGAGCCGGTATGGCTTTCCTTGCCGGTGACCGTGCATTCGATCCAGCGCAGGCCCTGGCCATGGGTGACCACGCCGATGTCCTTGCCCTCGGCTTCGAGGATCGGACCCTGCTCGATATGCAGTTCAAAGAATGCGTGCATGTCGCGGGTGCCGACCTCTTCGTCGCCCTTCCAGCCGATGCGTTCCAATTCATCGCCGAAGCGCTTGCCGTCGGCATCAACCTTGTCATAGGCCCATTCCTGGGTGAACTGCTTGGCAAAAACCCCGGACGCCATCATCGCCGGCGCAAACCGCGTTCCCTCTTCGTTGGTCCAGTTGGTGACAACGATGGGGCGCTTGGTCTTGATATCCATATCATTGAGGGTGCGGATTATCTCGAGCCCAGCCAACACGCCGAGGACACCATCGTAACGTCCTCCGGTTGGCTGGGTATCGAGATGGGAACCGACATAGACGGGGAGTGCGTCCGGCTCGGTCCCCTCACGGCGCATGAACATTGTACCCATCTGATCCACACCCATGGTCAGACCGGCCTCCTCGCACCATTTCTGGAATAATCTGCGCCCTTCGGCGTCTTCATCTGTTACCGTTTGACGGTTCGAACCACCGGCAATGCCCGGCCCGATTTCGGCCATGGCATGGATCGTATCCCACAGACGGTCCCCATTGATGCGAAGATTTTCGCCTGGCTTCGACACGTCTTGCGCCATATCAGTCTCCCCTTCGGCAACACTCAAAAAATTTTACCGTATGGTCAAATTTACAGGTTTCGTCGCGCGCCTCAAGATGTAATTATGTAAAAATTCGCTCTATGAACCGGAGATTTTGATTGCCAGCCTCCAAATCCGACACCTCGGTTGCACCCCGCTCGGCGGCCACCCGCAAGCGGACGCGCATTCAACAGGAGAAGGAAGAGCTGATTTTGGAGGCGGCGTTGGATGTCTTCGCGCGCCATGGGTTTCGCGGTTCGACCATTGATCAGATCGCCGAACAGGCCGGTATTTCGAAACCCAATCTGCTGTATTACTTCCGCACCAAGGAAGCCATCCACCGGATGCTGATCGACCGGCTGCTCGACACCTGGCTGGAGCCGATGAAGATCATTGACGCGGACGGGGATCCGATATCGGAAATTCAGTCCTATATCCGTCGCAAGCTGGAACTGGCGCGCGATTACCCGCGCGAGAGCCGCCTGTTTGCCAATGAAATTCTGCAGGGCGCGCCGCATATTCAAGAAGAGCTGCATGATCTGCGGGAACTGGTTGAGGAGAAAGCCGAGATCATCCGCGGCTGGATCACGCAGGGCAAGATTGCGCCCTGCGATCCCAAACACCTGTTCTTTTCGATCTGGGCCATCACTCAACACTACGCCGACTTTGACGCGCAGATCCGCGTCGTGCTGGGGACGACCGGCGAAGGGGAGGGACGTTTCGAAGACGCCGCCCGTTTCCTTGACCAGCTCTATGTCAACGGTCTGAAGGGTTAGGATGATGACCAGCGGTACCACTGCCTCCGCAGCGCGCAAACAACTGCGACAGATCATCGACGGCGATGCCTGCGTTTTTCCGGCCTCCGTCCATGACCCGATTTCGGTACGCATCGCCGAAGAGCTGGGTTTCGAGATGGGCATGTTCGCGGGCTCCGTCGCCTCGCTCACCGTCCTGGGCGCACCGGACGTCATTCTGCTGACCCTGTCGGAATTTGCCGATCAGGCCAGACGCATCACCCGCGGCTGCGGCCTGCCCGTCTTTTGCGACGCTGACCACGGCTACGGCAATGCGTTGAATGTCAAACGGACCGTTGAAGAGTTGGAGACCGCCGGTGTGGCGGGTCTGTCCATCGAAGATACCGATCTGCCGATCCAACACGGCAGCAACGGCAAGGCCAGCCTGCTCTCCATCGAAGAGGGCGTCGGCAAAATACGCGCCGCCGTCGCGGCGCGTCAGGATCAAAACCTGGTCATCGCAGGGCGCACCGGCGCGGCATCGATGACCGATAGTGACGATGCCACACGCCGCCTCGTTGCTTATGAACAGGCCGGCGCTGATATCCTGTTTACCGTCGGCATCAAAACGCCAGAGCAATTGCAGACCCTGTCGTCGGCCACCAGCCTGCCGCTGTTTCTGGGCGGCCTGCCCGTCGATATGATGGACAGAGAAGAACTGGCGCGGCATCGAGTGCGGATTGCCCTGCAGGGCCACCAGCCGTTTGCCGCCGCTGTTCAGGCAATTTACGACACGCTTGCCGCGCTGCGGTCTGGCACCATGCCGGCCGACCTTGAGCGCGTTGCCAGCAAGGAAACCATGGCCCGCTTGATGCGGCGCGACAGGGTCGATTCCGATATCGACGACTTCCTGAGCTGACTGGCTCTAGTTATGCGAGTCAACGATCTTCTGAACCAGCGGTCGGTAGTCGGCAAATGACTTGGTTTCAAAATTGGCCAGCTTGCCCATGTCGTCGTAGCGGCGCACCCGGACAATTTCATCGACATTTTGATTGCGTTCGAAATCGGCAACTTCCTCGGCGCTCATCGGTCCGCCCTGCAGATTGAGCGAGTGCACCGACGCGTCGGACAGACGGCCAAAATAGTCCTCATCTGTGGCGCACAGATAGCGTTTGGCCGCCACGTGATGGCGCACGCAATCAACCACCAGTTCCGGAAAGAAAGCTCGCAAAATGTCTGCGCCTGCCGTTTCGTGGTAGCGGTCCTCGGTATCGTCCATTGAAAACATGCCGAATTCGCTGGTGAAATGACCGATGTCATGGAGCAGGGCGGCGACGACCACGATGTCGGGCTCGTTGGCCTGTTCAGCAAAATGAGCGCTTTGCAGCATATGCTCGGCCATGGTGACCGGTTCGCCGAGATATTCCTCATCGCCCCGGCGTTCGAAAATGTCGCCGAGAAAGGCGACGATATTCTGCTTGGTCAAGGGACCGAATGCGCTCTGTTCCATCGGTTTCTCCCTCAGCCTGCCTGTGCAACTGACAAGGCTGCCAATTTCGACAGCAGGCCATCCTTGTCGGCGTAGCAGCCCTGCAACCAGCGCGAGCCGGTGCCCGAATAGGCTTTGCGGGCGTGCAGGACGCGGGTGTTGTCGACCAGGAAGCTTTCGCCGGGCTCGAGACGGAAAGTGACTTCCATCGCCGGATCATCGACGATCTCGCCAAACCGCCGATAGGCGGCGTAATAGGTTTCCATCGCATCAAACGGCACGTCGACGATCGGTGCCGCGGAACGGTTGTTGAAGCGCACCGCGATCAGCTCACCGTCGGGCGACAGTTCGATCATCGGACGCCGTGACCGCAGCATGACGCCGTCCTCGCCGGCATATTCAAAACGGGCGCAATATTGCGACAGGACATCGAACCAGGCCGGGTTTTCCGCCCGCAGGCGTTCGGCGACGGCAAAGCCGTCGACCACCATGTTTTCCCCGCCGGCAGCGGAGCTTTCCAGACAATACAGCACCTGCACGGTCGGCACCGGATCGCGATAGGGATTGTCCGTGTGGGCCTGCAATCCAAGACCGGTGAAGGCGAGGTTGGTCGGGTTGACCTCGGTGCGCACTTCAAAGTGGCGCCCGTAATTGGTCTCTCGCACATAGCCGAACAGATCGACCACCTGCATCAGGGCCATATTCTCCACCGGCCCGTCGGTGATCTTGCCAAAACCAAACCGCGCCACACCTGCCAGCCATTGAGTGAGTTCAGCGGGTTTCTGCTGCAGATCCGGCAGCGCAGCGGTTGGGATGCGGTCTTGCAGGCTGGCGTCCCAGGTCTCAACAGTGGCGCTGGTCAGGGCTGGCTGCTCGGGAAGATCGTAAGCGTGGCCCATCAGCCAATCGATCTCGTATTCGATGACCTTGTCTTCCGGCTGGAAGGTGAGGCGCACCGCGCTGCCGGCCAGTTCGGCGGCTCCGATGACCGTGTCTGCCGGAATGTCCCGCAGGGCAATCAGCCGCTGGCCGTTGGTCGGCGAGCGGGTCGTTTCATCCTGGGCATTGTCGCGCAGCCAGATGGCGTGGAAGCGCTGTGACGGCGCACCGGCTGAGGCTGTCAGGGTCAGCACCGTTCCNCTCTCGTTCAGTTGAATCTGTGCCATATCAGCGTCCCCCTCCACAGGTGTTGTTGATCTGCCGAACCCAGCGTGTCTGCAGCTGGGTCAAATGCTACACGGTTGAGCGGCATTCAAACACAACAATATCGACGCCTGGTGGCGGCTTGGATGTCGCAACCTGAGCGGTGCTTGATGCTTGCTCAAATGCGCCCCATATGGCAAACGAAACGCGATCAACCGGAAATCGTCAATCATGTCGCTCGACCCGAAACCATTTGATGGCCTCAACAGCCTTGGCTTTGCGAAAGCCCCTGAAGATACCCGCGTGGTGGTTGCCATGTCGGGCGGGGTGGATTCGTCGGTCGTCGCCTGCCTGTTGAAGCGCGAAGGTTATGATGTGGTGGGCATGACATTGCAGCTTTACGATCACGGCGCCGCTGTGCATCGCAAGGGCGCCTGCTGTGCCGGTCAGGACATTCACGACGCCCGCCGTGTGGCTGAGCAGATGGGCTTTCCCCATTATGTGCTGGACTATGAACAGCGCTTTCGCGAGCAGGTGATCGACCCGTTCGCCAATGCCTATCTGGACGGCGAAACGCCGATTCCCTGCGTGGCCTGCAACCAGACGGTGAAGTTTTCCGACCTGCTGACCACGGCCCGTGAACTGGGCGCCGATTGCCTGGCAACCGGCCACTATATTGTCAGCCGCGACGGCCCGGCCGGCCCGGACGGGCGCGTGCATCGCCAGCTGTTCCGTCCGGCGGATGCCAGCAAGGACCAGAGCTATTTTCTGTTTGCCACGACCCAGGAGCAGCTCGACTTCCTGCGCTTTCCTCTGGGCGAAGTGCCGAAGTCGGAAACCCGGGCGATGGCCGAAGAAATGGATCTGGTGGTGGCGGCGAAGTCTGACAGCCAGGACATCTGCTTTGTACCGCAGGGCAAATATGCCGACATCATTGCCAAGCTGAAGCCCGAAGCCGGCGAGCCGGGCGATATTGTTCATATCGATGGCCGTGTTCTCGGCCGTCACGAGGGCATCATTCATTTCACCATCGGTCAGCGCCGCGGCATTGGTATTGCCACGGGCGAGCCCGTCTATGTGGTCCATATCGATGCCAAGACCGCAACGGTCACGGTCGGTCCGCGCGAGGCGCTGGCGACCCGCCGCATTGAACTGCGCGACGTCAATTGGCTGGGCGATGTCCCACTGGCCGAACTGGAGGGCGATGGCCTTGATCTGTTCGCCCGGGTGCGCTCGACACGGCCGCCGCGGCTGGCCCGCCTGACGGTTGAAGACGGTGTTGTGGTGGTTACCTTGGCGGAAGGTGAGGACGGCATTTCGCCGGGCCAGGCCTGTGTTTTCTACGCCGATGATTCAGACCGCAGCCGGGTTCTGGGCGGCGGTTGGATCAAGCGGGCAGAGCCGATGCTGGCCGACTGGGCGGCAGCGAAGCTGGCTGCCGAAACCCGGGTTGAGGCCTGAACCACGGGCCTGGCTGGCTTTTGGCGGGTCGCGGCTGAATGGGTTGGGTTAAGCAGGTTCGGTGGCAGCGGTTTATTTGGGCTTTGGGCGTTCAATAGTGGTTGACACAAGCCCGCCTTGCCCCCTATATCGCCTCGGTTCCGGAAGGAACAGCCGTTTGATCCTTTGGCGTGTCCCAAGATCCAGGCCCTGTGGCGGGGTAGCTCAGCTGGTTAGAGCAGCGGAATCATAATCCGCGTGTCGGGGGTTCAAGTCCCTCTCCCGCTACCAATATTTTCAATGAGTAAGTAGTTTATTCGACTGATACACGCGGGCGTGGTCACGCTGTGGTCACATATGGAGCGGCATATGACTGACGATATTCATAAATTGGCTGCGGAGATTCAAGCTGGAGACGGATTTCGCCAGCGGATCAACAATACACGTG
>JABSRX010000053.1 GCA_013214695.1 Rhizobiaceae bacterium
CGTCCGCCGTGAAAATTCAACGATATCCACCCCGATAATCAAACACAGGAAGAGCGTGAAAATGGCCAATGTGTAGACCAGGAAATTGGTCGCCAGATATAGCCCCATCGTTCTGCCGATCATCACGCTTCCTCCACGGCAAGTTTGTCGCCGAACAGGCGCTGGCGCAGGGGTTCGATGAATTGATTGATCTGGTAACCGACCTTGTCGAACCAGGTCAGCACGGACTGCGGGACGGCATTGTGGTCGGTCGTCAAAATTCCACCAAAATAAACCATCTGAATCAGCGGCAGACCCCAAACCAGATAGACCATATAGGCATTTGACCGGAGCAGACCTTCGCCCCAGACGGTCAATCCGCGCAGCCCGATTATGGTCGCGCAGGCCATCACGATGACAATGGTTTGACCCTGACGGTGGGAGCTTGGATTGCCGATATAGGCCAGCAGCACCATGGCCACCAGCAGGGGATAGAGCCCGCCGGTCAAACGCAGGTGAAATTCGGAGCGATAACTGCCGGGGCGCTGCTGATAGTAACTGTCGTTCTTGTCCGGGAAGAACAATTGATAGGTGCTCAACTCCATCTGGCTCTGCCCGCGTCCGGTGCCGCCACTCGACAGTTCGGACAGGTTGAAGGCGTAGGAATTGAATTTGATGATCGAAATATCCGGGTCGCTGCCATTCTGGCGGTGGATTTGCCCATCGTTGAGCAGCAGATAGGCGCGACCGTCGATTTCGCTTACCGCCCCTTCCTTGGAAATATAGGTATAGCCCTGGTTGGGGTTGCGGTTGTCGTAGATGAAGATCCCGTTCAACAGGCCGCCGGGCGCGCGCGACGCCACATGAAACAACAGGCCATCGCCAATGTTCTGGAACTTGCCCTCCTGAACCACAACGGACACGAGATCGGCGCGCACATTGGTGATGTAGTCGCGCAGCTTCTGCATCGACATGGGAGCAATCCACAAATGCAGGTTGTAGACGATCAGCGAGACAAGGACGCCGAGGATCAGGAACGGCTTGAGCAGCACCCCGCGCGAAGCGCCTGATGCGTGCATCACGACAAGTTCTGAATCCTTGTTCAACCCGTTGATCACCTGGATCAACCCGATCATCAAAGCCACCGGAATGATCGCCGCCGCCAGGGTCGGCACGCCGAGCGTCGTCATGCTCAAATAGGTGGTGATGCCCTGACCCCGGTCGAGCAACAGGTCGACCTCTTGGACCGCGCGCGAAACCCACAGCACAGCAATCATTGCACTTGTCGCAATCGCCACCGAAATGGCGGCCTTCTTGATGATGTAGCGTTCGATCAGGGTAAGACCCATCAAAAGCTCCGCGGGCGAAAGGGTTGGGTTGTGTGAAGACTCATTAAAATTTGTGCCGCCACATTAAGCACTTGTAATGGCTAAAAAGCGGCGAATGAAGCTGGTTAACGGGAAGTTTATTCAGCACTCAGAAACATGGTTAATGCGGCGAAACCGCGCCGCCTTTAGCTGCCTTTCGCCGCATTGCCAACCATTTACATGTGCCCCACAAACGGCAATCATCGGCCTTTCAGCCCGAATCCCAAGAACTCTTTCGGAGACACGTTCACAATGCTACCGACCATCAATTTTACCGCCGCCAATACCCCAGCCAAAGGATGCGTTGTGCTGCTTGCCAACGGGGATAATGAAATGGGGGCAGCAGGGCAGGCGCTCGATGCTTCCGGGGGGATTTCCGCGGCCATCAAGGCGGCGAAATTCAAGGGCGGCTTTGGCAAAACGCTGGAGATTCTGACCCCCAAGGACAGCGCCCATGACCGGATCCTGATCGTCGGCGTCGGCGCCGTCGACAAGTTAAAGGAATACGACTGGCTGCGCCTCGGCGGCCGGATTCGCGCCAGCCTCGCCGACGTGTCGAAGATCGACGTCATGGCTGAGCTGCCGGCCGGCGACGACGACAAGGCGCCCGGCGTGACCGCTCAGCAATGCGTCGACATGGGCCTCGGCGCGCGTCTCGGCAGCTACCGGTTTGACCGCTACAAGACCAAGGGCAAGAGCAAGAAGAAGGCGCAGACGGTGGCCATTCACGCCAAATCGGCCAGCGCTGCGAAAAAGCTGTGGGACGGGCACGAAGGCGTCGGTGACGGCGTGATGCTCGCCCGTGATCTGGTCAACGAGCCGGCTAACATATTGACACCAAAGGAATTTGCCAAGCGCGCGGCGCAGTTGAAGAAGCTCGGCTGTTCGGTCGACATCCTCGATGAAAAGGACATGAAGTCGCTGAAAATGGAGGCGCTGCTCGGCGTCGCCCGCGGCTCGCGCAACGCCCCACGCATGGCGATCATCCAGTGGAAGGGCTGCAAGTCAAAAGACAAGCCGGTGGCCTTCATCGGCAAGGGCGTGACGTTCGATACCGGCGGCATTTCGCTGAAACCGGCCGGCGGCATGGAAGACATGAAGGGCGACATGGGCGGCGCCGCCGCGGTCACCGGCCTGATGCATGCGCTGGCTGCCCGCAAGGCCAAGGCCAATGTGGTCGGCATCATCGCCCTGGTGGAAAACATGCCCGACGGCGATGCCCAGCGTCCCGGCGATATCGTCAAATCAATGTCCGGGCAGACGATTGAAATCCTCAACACCGACGCCGAGGGCCGCCTGGTGCTCGCCGACGCGCTGTATCACTGCAACAAGAAGTTCAAGCCGAAATTCATGATCAACCTGGCGACCCTGACCGGGGCGATCCTGGTGGCGCTCGGCAACCAGCATGCCGGCCTGTTCTCCAACGACGATGATCTCAGCGAGCAACTGTCCGAAGCCGGTCTGGAGACCAACGAAAAGGTCTGGCGCATGCCGCTGACCCCGGAATACGACAAGATGATCGATTCCAAGAATGCCGACATGAAGAATATCGGCGGCCGCTTTGCCGGATCGATCACCGCAGGTCAGTTCCTGCAGCGCTTCGTCGGCGACACCCCCTGGGCCCATCTCGACGTTGCCGGCACCGCGATGAGCTCACCGCAGACCGAGATCAACAAGTCATGGGCCAGCGGCTATGGCGTGCGGCTGCTCGACCGCCTGGTCGCCAACCATTACGAATCGTGAGCTGAGCGGGTCCGGTAAACCGCCGGGCCCGACCCCAAAATTATGACTGAAGTCCTGTTCTATCACCTGACCCAAAGCACCTTTCAGCAAGCGCTGCCAGCCTTGCTGGAAAAGTGCCTGGAGCGCGACTGGAAGGTGACGGTGCAGGTCGAAGACGCGGCCCAGCGCGATGCCCTCAACGATCATCTGTGGACCTACCGCGACGACAGTTTTCTGCCCCACGCGGCGGCCGCAACGGATTCGGGCTCCAAGGGGTCGCCGCCGCCGCCGCCGCCGCCCGAGCAGCAGCCGATCTGGATCACCACCACCACGGAAAACCCCAACCAGTCGAATGTCCGGTTCAGTGTCGGCACTTCGGTGCCCGCCGCAACGGGGGATTACCAGCGCATGATCTACATGTTTGACGGCGCCGATCCCGACGCGGTCGCCGCGGCACGCGAGCGCTGGAAGATCGAAAAGCAGGCCGGGCACGAACTGACCTACTGGCAGCAGGACGAAGAAGGCCGCTGGCGCCGCGCTGCCTGACGACTCAGGCCGCCTGACGACTCGTGCCGATGGATGCGGCGCGCCAGCTGACGCTGCGTCAATAACAGGCGCCTGAAACTTTCTGGCCACAAACCTCAAAAATCCGCCGTGCCACCGACCGACGCTCGGCTCAATGCAGGGCGACAAGTAGACAAACATAGTTCTTTTTATTTGCAAGATTATGTCCGGCGTATCTGCGCTCAGCTTCTCCAGTTATCTAAATATTTCAGCGCTTTACGCATTCAAGCGGCGCGACATCCCAAGTCCACGCAATCGCAAGTATTGAACATTTATAAGAATAAATATAACGATAATATACAAAATAACTACAAAAATATCCGAAAAAACATATAAAACAGCAGTTCATTATTAATTGTTATTTTGATTTATTGGCTTCCGTATTTGGCGATTAATAACGAATCGCCGCTCAGCCGTATTGCTCCCATCCCGTCGCCGCACCTGACCGGGAGCAATCAACATGAAAACGGAGTGTTCGGCTCATGCCCTGCGACCTGGTGCAACAAATCAAAAATCTCTTTTCTGTTTCGACCGCTGCCGAAAGGCGTCGGGGAGATGGCGGGCTTATAAGGTCCATCTGCCAGCTCTGGCGCGTCGCGCTCCGCCATGTGGCGCGGGTGGTGATGTTGGTCGGTGTGATGATGGGCGTGGTGACGGCGGCGGCGTGGGCGGGGAGTGAGCAGGCGCAACCGACACCGGATTTGATGGCAGGGAGCGACACCGGGCTCTACAACAACGATGACGTGACGGCGCTCCGTGTATTCAGGCTGACCGGCAGGCTCAAGGTGAGGCCCAGTAAGTCTGTTAGTCAGGAAAACGGGAAAATCCGGATCTTCGTTGGCGAGGACAGAGGCTGGGATAAGCATTTTGAATGGAGTAACAACGATATTGACTCATACGGGGGCAACTGGCAGTCGAACACTTTTCATGCTGATCCGCCCTCAGGCAAGAATGAGCTGTTCTGGCCTGGCAAGGGAGCCAATCCCGGAGACGGCGCTCTCCTGGGGAACGGTACGCAATGGACCGCGGAATACTCTGACCTTCACAGCAATGTCGGCGATGTGGACAAGGTCAAAGCCTTTGTCAGGCTGAAGCGCAATAACAGCGCTGAGTGGAGCCATTTGATCACCAAGTCCGGCGACGGCGTAAAGCCGAACTGGTTGCCCATCCATCTAGACAGCAGAAAGCCGCGGCTGAACCGCAATCCCTGGTTGGGCGCGCGCGACCATCACGCCGGTACCGCCGAGCTCTTTGTTGACGTCGATATGAACAGCTTTGGTATGGATCGCGGCGTCTATGTCAATCTTCTCAACGATGGCGGTGTCTGCACCCTGGAAAGCGACGACTTGTCTCTGACGGATGCCTATCTGCGACAGGATACTGGCAGCGACGTCAACAAGGCGGCAGCACAATATGCCAAGTTCCATTTGACCTATTCCGGGTATCAAATCGAAGGGGGAGAAGTGGAAACGCGGTCGCTGTGGAAGCTGCGGCTGAACTATTCAGGTGCCGAAGAAGGAAACGTCGATTGCGGCCCGTTGCGGGTGATTTCCCTGTCCGGTGTCGTCACCGATTATCACATTCCCACCTTCGTGCGCGACACCACGCCGCCGCGGGTGACGGATACATCGGTGACGTCGGGCGACTGGTATGGCGGGCGCGGTTCGAACGATCATGTTCGGGAAGCCAGCGGACGGGGTAATTTCACCCTTGGCAGGTTGGATCCGTTCCGTTTGACTGTTTGGTTCAACGAGCCGTTAGCAGAATTGGACGTCGAGGATTTCGCGCTTGATGACGACAACAGGGATAGCGAAATAACGGCCATCCACCATGGCGATAACCATGGCGAGAATCTGAACGCCTATGTTCTGGAGATCACCCCCGGTAATCTGCGCGATAATCGTCGAGATACAATTAGCATTGAGTTGAGCGCGGACGATCTAAAAGATCGTTATGGCAATGACTTAGTGGATCTCGAAAAGGATCACATTGTAGTCACCTACGCCAACCAGGCCCCGACCCTCCACTACTCGCCAGAGTATGCCATCGCGAATGGCAATCCCTTCGTGGTTGACCTGCACGCAACCGATCCGGAGGGCGATACGGAGGGGGACGGCCTGACGTACAGCCTGTCTAAAACGGGGGAAAATCCGTTAGCCTTCGAGGACAACGAGCATTTCACAATTGATGAGGACACCGGCGTCCTGGCGTTCGATTTCATTCCGGAATTCGTTCCATCGCCACCGGATGGTGTTCCGATTGACGCGAATGAGCCGTGGAATGAGTACCGCGTTCAAGTCACTGTAACAGACAGTTGGGGCAAATCTTCTACCGCCGTTGACCTGCGCGTAATCGTAAATCGTCAGGAGAGCAATCAGCCGGCGGTGCAGGACGCCCCGGACCTTGCAACAGAGTCCGACACCGGACCTGGGTCACCATGGCTGCCAAACCCCGGCGACGGGACACGTTTTGACAACATTACCAAAGATCTGCGGCCATCTTTCGGTGGAACGGTTCGGTTGATGAGTGCCGACGCTAGAAGAGTCAGTCGGGCTCGGGTAAGTTTCCGTGAGGAGGGCTCTTCAGCTGAGCCAACTCCATTGGCGGAGATCAACAAAGCGCCAGGCGAGTTCTTTGCCAACGGCGATACATGGTCCATCACCGATGCTGACTATACGACGGACTATACCTCTGACGATCCGTTCGAGAGCGGCAAGAGCTACGAGATCTTCTTTGCCGTCCTAAAAACGAAGGATGACGGAACTACCGTCTGGGGCGACCTAATACATCCGCTCGTCGTGACCTTTGACACCGAAGCCCCGACTTTAACCGAAACGGTGCAGATCGTGGAACTGGGCAACAACACGACGCCCGGTCTCGGAATTTCCGCCAGTGAAGCCGGTTACATTTCGTACTCGGGCGTAAGCAATCAAGATGGCACGTGCTTCGGCGAGGTAAGCAGAGTGTATGCAGACGATGCCGGGGAAACCATCACCAACAGGATCGGGCATAAAGGAGGTTTCAGGACCGAGTTTCCCGATGGCACCTATAACGGGCAAGAAAACGAAGCGGATAAGACCTGTTATCTGCGTTTTTCGGATGTTGCCGGTAATGCTGTGGGCGGCGACAGCGAGACATATCTCTATCCAACCGCGTTCACCATCGACACCACGCCGCCGAGCTATGTCCCGAGGGCGGACGTGTCGATTGTCAGCGGCTTGGTTGAAGGCGGTGTTCGCAAAATCAACGAATTGACCGACGATCTGGTCATTCGGGTCCAATTCAACGAGGTGAAACTCGATAAAGCGCCTCTGCCGAAGATGGAGATGGAGCTTGGCGGCGATCTTGGCGAGGTGGCGCGGTTTCGCAGCGCTGACTTCCACGATGACAACGTCACCGTCGACTTCAACTTTGACATCGAAATTCCAGGCACCGCGGACCTCGATTATTCGGATGTCGAGATCAAGATTCCCTCCTATATCGACAGTCTCGGCCAGGGGGACGGCGATGCCAATTTCCGGNATACCGAGCTTGATCTGCGGGTGATCAATTATTCCCCGCCAGAGATCGAAATCGAAGCTCAGCCGACCTATGCCGAGGGTGCGACTGAATTGCCAATCGCCTTCGTCTTCTCCGAGGCGATTGTGGAAAGCACCTTTGAATACGAAGATGTCGTGGTCGACGGCGGCGTCATCACCCCGGAAGCCTGGGCGGCCGGCACTTGGAACAATGATTCAACCCGGTTCGAGGTGGTGGTGCAGCCGCTTCTGTCAACCGAAGAAACCCACTCGGTTTGGATCACGGTGGATGAAGACGCCGTGCAGGAGCAGACAGAAGCAGCTTTGTTCAACGAATTGGCGACGGATGCTCAGATACAGCGCGACACGCGGCGGCCAAATCTGACCTACGTATTGATTGCGTCGGAAAATGTGAGCGAACCAGCCCTTGTCGGCGCCGGCAGCGCCGTCAACGAGGTCACCGTTTCCTTCAGGGCGGACGAACCTCTGAATCCAGACGGCACCTATGTGCTGCTCAACGGGTCCCTCAGGGGTCTTCCTGCCACCTATGACGCGGAGGACGACCTGTGGACGGCAAGCCAGGATCTGCCATCGGGGCTGCCACACGATCATGTTTATACCTTCAGGATCCATTACGAGGACCTGGCGGGCAATGGCAATGACGCGATTACCGAAACCATCGACAGCGACACCAGTGTCACCGTCGACCGCGCCCCGCCAACCATGGAAGCGTTCACGCCAATCGGTCGGCCCAGCAATGATTCGTTTGAAGTCACAGTGACCTTCGACGAACCGGTGAAAGGCTTTGATCAGGACAGCATGACTGTCCCGGGTGACGTGGCTGCCATTCAGTGGGACACATTGCGCGCCGAGTTCGACGATCACGGCTTCGCCACAAGCTACACGGTTGACGTCACGCCCTTGCAAT
>JABSRX010000054.1 GCA_013214695.1 Rhizobiaceae bacterium
GACAGCAGGGTCGTGTCGTAATTGATGGTGTCGCCGGACTGGGCATTGGTCAACGTGATGGTCGCCGATTCCAGAAAATCGCCGTCAAAATCGAAAATCGACATGTTCACATCAGTCAAAGACAGCGGCACATCGTCGTCCGACCCCATCTGTGAGCCGTTGATATAGGTGGTCGTGTAGTCTTCACCGGCAGCCGCGCCGTTCAGGTCAACAACCTGAGTTCTTTCAGTCACCGGCGTCGGGAAGGCCGACATGTCGCGGTCACCATCCATATCAAAATTGGTGATCAGCGTGCGTGACGTGTAGGTGACAACGAACTGGTTGGCACTGACCCAGGAAACGCCAAGGTCAGAGCCCACGGAGCCTGTGCCCTGCTGCGTGCCCGTGGCGGTCAGCCCGTCAATATCCGAGGTGATCTGCAGATCGCTGCCGCTGTTGGTGGTGTAGGAGACGATTTCTTCCGACTCGATCGCCACCGTCTCGCGGGTGTCTGGCAGCCCGGCCAGCCCTTCAATATCCTTGAAAATCAGGTTGAACTGATCCGGTGGTGCGAGCGTGTCGGTGTCGGACTCATAGATCGCCCAACTGACCACGACGGTGCCTTCGTCGATGATGTCCTGGCCACCCTGATTGCCGACGACTTCGCCAATATTGGTGACGACGACCCGAAAGTCATCCATTGAACCGTCTGTCGAGGCGACCGTCTCAAAGGTCGCGGACATGCCGTCGGAAAGACCAATCAGCGTCGCCCTGATGTCGAATGTCTGAACCGGCCCACCGCCTGGATCGTAAACGACCGCGTCGCTCCAGGTGGCAGTTGTGTTGGCCGTACCGACAATACCGTCATCGAGATGGCCGATCGTCGGCCCCGTTGTCGGCTGCAATTCATAGCCGGGCAAAATGCCCTTCCAGTCCGGCAGGGTGAAGGAATGGGTTTCGATCGACCCTTGTTGAATTTCCAGATCCCAGTCACCGGACAGGGATTCGGAACCGGTCAAGTCGTCGGACGCGGCAATATCCGCCCCCGTGGCAGCGGCGAGCAGGCCTGCCGTGCGCATGCCAAGGTCGCCCTCGCCGAAATTACAGCCGTAAATGAGGATATCACCGGACTCGCTCAACGCCGCACCAATCTGTTGCAGCGCGTCGGCATGGGTGGAGGTGATCGACTTGGCGTCCAGTACCGTGTCACCCAGCTGCAGGGCACCTGCGGCACCATGGGAGAAGATGTGAACGGCATCAAAGGAATCGGCGCCAGCCGCGCTCAAAATATCGGCGATCTGCTGGACCCCGTCGGCACCCGACTGGATCATATGGATGCTCACCCCTGGCTCGAGTGAGGCGATCAGGCCTTCGTGGTCTTCAATCCCGGCATCGATAAAGACAATTTCGCGATCTGTGCGGCGTGCATTGGCTTCGAGATTTTCGGCAACGTCGCCGTCTTCGGCGGGATCGCACTCGCAATCCTCCATGAAATCGTCAGCCAACTGGCTGTGAGCCGCCTGACCGGCAATGTCGAGTGCTGTTTCAGCGGCAGCGGCGTCGAGGAGCACGCGCGGCTCCAGAACACGCATCAAGGGCTTGTCGGCGGAAGGGGGTTCCGGCGCATCGGCAGGGGTTCGATTGAAAATCGATTGAAATGCTCCAGCCATGTGAGATTCAACCCTGTATTCGTTAAACACATTCGCCCAACCGGCGCGCAAAACTGCACGCACCTGTCGTGTTCACCGGTCAGGATGGTCGATTCATGGTTAGAAACCCCTTAACAGGGCTGAAGAATGTTGGGTTTTGGTAAGTTGAAACAATCGCAAAATTGGCCAATTTTGCTAAATTTTGAAGCGAATTTCGGCGGATTTTTCGCAAATGCGCCAGTATCTCCCCAAATACCGTCATCGCAGCGCGGAAATACTATTAATGAATACTTACTCTGATACTATAGAACTTTTAATGCGCCGCGGACCGATTTGAGTGCTTTTTGCTCGCCTGATGGGGACCAAAATAATCGTTTCGCGCGCCTACAAAAACATCTTCAATTGCTTGTGCGGGCCAATATCCCGGTCTTCCCAGTGGCGGCGGCACAGCGAAACGTAGCTTTCCTCGCCACCGATCGAGACCTGATCGCCGTCCTCCAGAATGCGCCCATTTTCATCCAGACGCACCACCATTGTGGCCTTGCGCCCGCACCAGCAGATGGTGCGGATTTCGCGAAGCGAGTCAGCCAAGGCCAGCAATTCGGCACTGCCGGGAAACAGCTTGCCCTGAAAGTCTGTGCGCAATCCGTAACACATCACCGGAATGCCCAGGCGGTCCGATACGCGACATAACTGCCAGACCTGATCAGGACTCAGAAACTGTGCCTCATCCACCAACACACAATTGATCGGCTTCTCTTCATGGGCCACTTCGATCCGTTCAAACAGATTGTCACCATCGGCAAACGTCTCCGCCTCGGCTTCCAATCCAATGCGCGAACCGATTTTGCCAATCCCGGTACGGTCATCCAACGCTGCCGTCAGCAACATCGTGTGCATGCCGCGCTCACGATAATTGTGCGATGCTTGCAGCAGCACTGTCGACTTGCCGGCATTCATCGCCGAATAGTTGAAATAGAGTTTGGCCACGCTCAAACCACACAATAAAGATCACTGATCTGGTGTAGCCCCGCCGCGACCTTGCGCCAATATGCGAAGGCATTCTTCCACAGCGGCGGGCGGCGACGAGCGGCGGCGAGCGGCGGGGACAGCGGGTTAGCGGCTCAAGCCAAGCTCCGCCATCTTCGCGAGGTAGGTGCTCATCAACGTCTCGGCCTGGCTCCCCAGTCGGTACAGCACATCCCAGGAATAAATCCCGGTATCATGCATGTCGTCAAAAACCAGCCTGACTGCATAATTACCGATCGGTTCAACCTTCAGTATCTCAACCTTGCTTTTGCCAGGAATGATCTTCTTTTGACTCGGATCATGTCCCTGAACTTCGGCGGAAGGCGACTCGACCCGCAGCAATTCGGCACTCATTTCAAACCGTTCACCGCTGTCGAAGGTCACCGTGAGCGCGCGTTTGTCTTTGGCCACGCGCAGTTCTGTTGGTGTCGGCATATTCCATTTACCGTGCTAATTTTGTATCTGCTTCATTGTCTTCCATCCGCGCCTTCTGCGAAAGCCCCAACGTGTCCGTAAATCTCACCGATCCGGAAATCCCCACCTATTTGCGCCAGCTGTTCGATCGTGCCGTGGCTGCTGCTGACCCAGCCAAGGTATTGGCGCAATTCCTGCCCGCCCCACCCAAAGGACGGACCTTGCTGGTGGCCGCCGGTAAAGCCGCCGCGTCGATGGCGCGCGCAACGGAACTGGCCTGGCCAAAGGAGGAGCCCCTCACCGGTATCGCGCTGACCCGCTATGACCACGGCATGACCTGCGAGCGCATTGAAGTGATCGAGGCTGCGCACCCGGTGCCCGACAATCGCGGCCATGAAGCGGCCCAGCGGTTGATGAAGGAAGTGGCGCAGTTGGGCGAAGATGATCTTCTTCTGTGCCTGATTTCCGGCGGCGGCTCCGCCCTGTTGGCGCTGCCGGCCGAGGGAATCTCGCTGGAAGAGAAGAAAGCGATCAACAAGGCTCTGCTGATGAGCGGCGCGCCGATTGGCGAGATGAATACGGTGCGCAAGCATCTCTCCGCCATCAAGGGCGGCCGTTTGGCGGAAGTCGCAGCGCCCGCGCAGATCGTTACCCTGGCGATTTCCGACGTGCCATTCGATGACCCGAGCACTATCGCCTCCGGTCCAACCGTGCCGGACCCCACGACGGTGGCAGACGCGCAGGAATTGCTGGCGCGCTATGAGATCGCAATTCCAGAATCGATCCGCACTCATCTGGCAAAGCCCGATGCCGAGACACCAAAGCCCGGTGCTGCCACTTTTGATCGGGCCGAATTCGTCATGACGTCCCGCCCTGCCGACATGCTGGACGCCGTGGTGCAATCCTGCCGCGAGGAGGGCCATGAAGTTGTCACGCTAGGCGCTGATATCGAAGGCGAGTCCCGCGTCGTCGCGGCTGAACAGGCAGCCCTTGCGCTCAGCGGATCCAAACAGCTCATTCTGTCAGGGGGCGAGACGACCGTGACGGTTGAGGCCGGTCAACCCTGCGGCCGCGGCGGGCGCAATTGCGAATACCTGCTGGCCCTGGCCATCGCGCTGAATGGGGCGCCTGGTGTCTATGCTGTGGCCGCCGACACCGACGGCATTGACGGCAGCGAGGACAATGCGGGCGCAATGATTGGTCCGGAAACGCTGAAACGCGCCGCCGAGGCCGGCCTCGACGCCCAGGCCATGCTGGACGGGCACGATGCCTATACGTTTTTTGAAAAGCTGGGCGATCTCATCAAGACCGGACCAACACGCACAAATGTCAACGACTTCCGGGCGATCTGGGTCAGTTGATGGCTATTCAACGATGCCGCAGGTGGATTCGCCCACGTCTTCGCAGACTTTGACCTTTTGGACTTCACTTTCGGAATCGTCTTCCCACACGACCTGCACGGCGACCCATTGGGCTGTGCCCAGCGGCATGGATTTGTAGATCAAACCGCCATTGATCGCGTCATCACTGACGCTGAACGGCAGCGCCTTATTGCACTTCGCCACCTCAACCCGCTGATCCAGCGCCTCTGAATTGATCGAATAGCGGATCTCTTTCAACCGGCAATGCAACGTCTGCAGGGTGGTGAAATAAAGCAATTGCTGCCCGTTGAAATTGCGAAAGGCGACCCAGCCGGAGGCCTTGTTGCCATCCAACATGGCCTGGTAGAGCGACATGGGCGGCAAGGTTTGCGCAGATGCCTTGACACTGGTGAACCCCAATCCCGACAGGATGGCCGCCAAGGATGCGGTGGTTTTGATCCAATTGCCCATGAACATCTCCCAATTCTGACGCGGCCCCAACCCGTTTGTGGCCATGCACCAAACCTGACGGCAAATCTGCGGTGAATCAAGTTCGTACGCTGTCGCCGATGAGCAGCGATCAGCTCTCGAGCATCAACTTCATGCCATGATGGGTGGTTTCAAAACCCAGGGCTTCATAAAACTGGCGGGTTTTCTGCCGCTTGATATCGGTGGTCAGCTGGATCAGGTAACAGCCGCGCGCGCGGCAGATGCGAATGGTTTCTTCCATCATCCGCGTGCCAATGCCCATGCCGCGCAACCTGGAGGTCACACGAACACTTTCGACCTGCGCCCGGGTGCTGCCCAGGCGTGAAAGAGTTGGAATGAATGTGATCTGCAGGAAGCCGATCAGTTCGCCGCCCTGCTCGCCGCCCAACTCCGTAATCAGCAAATACTGATTGTCATCGCCATCGATGTTTTCGAAGGCAGTGGTGTATTTTTGATTTAGCGGAAGTGAGGTGTCTTCGCGCAGACGCCCCAATTCGTCGTCGGCAAACATCGCGACAATGGCTTCAAGATCGGCCCTTTGCGCGCGGCGAAATTGCAGATCTTGATCCATGAGAAGCCGGCGCCTTTCTACATGAAGGCCTGAATGCCGGTCTGAGCGCGACCCAGGATCAGCGCATGGATGTCGTGCGTTCCTTCATAGGTGTTCACGGCTTCCAGGTTCAGCACATGACGGATGACACCGTACTCGTCAGACACGCCGTTGCCGCCGTGCATGTCGCGGGCAACGCGGGCAATATCCAAAGCCTTGCCGCAGTTGTTGCGCTTCATCAGGCTGATCAGTTCGGCAGGTGCGTTATGGGCATCCATCAGACGGCCGAGACGCAAGGAGCCTTGCAGGCCAAGCGCGATCTCGGTCTGCATGTCGGCCAGCTTTTTCTGGATCAGCTGGTTGGCGGCCAGGGGCTTGCCGAACTGTTTGCGTTCCAGCGTGTAGGTGCGGGCCGCATGCCAGCAGAATTCAGCGGCACCCATGGCGCCCCAGGAAATGCCATAGCGGGCACGGTTCAGACAACCGAAGGGTCCGGCCAGACCGCTGACATTGGGCAGCAGGTTTTCTTCTGGCACGAACACCTCTTCCATCTGAATCATGCCGGTGACCGAAGCCCGCAGAGAAAACTTGCCTTCGATTTTTGGCGTCTCCAGGCCTTTCATGCCGCGCTCAAGGACGAAGCCGCGGATCTTGCCGTCATGGGCGTCGGATTTGGCCCAAACGACCAGAACGTCAGCGACAGGTGAATTGGTGATCCAGTTTTTGGCGCCGGACAGCAGATAGCCACCGTCGACGGGTTTGGCGCGGGTCAACATGCCGCCGGCATCGGATCCGTGATCCGGCTCGGTCAGACCAAAGCAGCCGACCATTTCACCGGTCGCCAGTTTGGGCAGGTATTTCTTGCGCTGCTCTTCAGATCCATAGGCAAAGATCGGATGCATGACGAGGGACGATTGCACCGACATGGCCGAACGATAGCCGGAATCAACGCGCTCGACTTCACGCGCCACCAGACCATAGGAGACATAGTTGACCCCTGCCCCGCCATATTCCTCGGGAATGGTTGAGCCGAGCAGGCCCAGTTCACCCATTTCATTGAGAATATTGCGGTCAAAATTCTCGTGGCGGTTGGCTTCCAGAATTCGGGTGGCCAGCGCTTCATCCGCATAGGCGCGGGCCGAATCGCGCACCAGGCGCTCATCTTCGGTCAGCTGATCTTCCAGCAGAAACGGGTCTTCCCAGTTCAGCGCGGGCGGCTTGGCTCGGGCGGTTTCCGGGGTGTTGTTATGATCGGAATGGTTATCGAGTGTATCAGGTTTGGTCAGCACAGCTGGTCTCCTTGCCGGACAATAAGCTGAAATGTCATGAGTTCGGCTATGGTTTTGAACCATCGCGCCCGACAGGTCAAACCCAGTTTTGTCACATGCGACGAAGGACTCAGGAAAACTCATCCTCGCTCTTTGGGACGGGCTTAGCATGTACCTCAATTCCAAACGAGGACGGATGTGACATGCAGGATAGATTCAGCGCGCCAACGACAANGCAAGCATTGCAATTNGCGTTTGGTCGCTCGACTCCAGAATATCGTGACAGGCAGCGGGTTACTGATCAAAAGGGGCGAAGCATCACTATGGTCGCCTCGCCTCTATATTGGAGCTCATGGAGGGAGGTATGGGCACAGTTGGGCGTTCGAGGCCCAGATTCTGATCTCAAGGTGCGGCGCGTCAAATTGACGTTCAGTCTTCTCAGCGGAATGCGATCACCATTCGGTGTACAGATAAAGGGAGGCGACAAATTCATTGACACCTATATTGCGGGAAAAGGCACTGTGATGGTCACGGTTACGGGCAACGTTGCCACCGCAATTGCCGTCAGGGTTAAGACCTTTTCAGTGCCGGTGGATATCAAAGTTGAAGTCAGCTAGAGCAGCTTCTGTCTGAACTCATGCGCTCACAATATGGCCCAAATACTCGAAGTAGGGTTGCGGATTTCGCAGCAATCGCAACGCTGCATGGACGATACTAAAATCACCAACGATGACCAGCGAAAATCCGTTCAGCAGAGACGTCACAACATACAACACCGGGCTCAGGTGGATGTATACCAGATTGGCAATTTGCATCATCGCCGCCATGAACAAGATCATGTCAAATCCATAGATGGCCGGGAGTGAATTGACGATATCCAGGAATACCGAGCAAAATATCACGTTAACAAACAACCACCTGCACAAAAGTTCGCGTTTGCCTGGTTCAAGGCGTTCCTGCCACCAACCCGCAACGACCACGAGTTTGCGTTGCAGGTTGAGCATCACCCTAAATTCCAAAAAATGTCGCAGATACTCCCCTTCCAGCAACTTGCGACCATTTCGCGAAACACAGCATGTTCATGCCAATCGTGCAGACCAATTGCCGCGTAAAATAGGCTCGCCTTTTCCATCGTGGATGTGCTCAGGCCATTGAGCAAAAAGGTTGCCCAGAACAGAACCCGATTGCTTTCGTAATACACCAGATTGAGGGTCTGAATGAGACATACGAATCCGACAATGACCAATGGGTTGTTGGTCACGAAGAAAATTTTCACAACGCTGAATATGGCCGA
>JABSRX010000055.1 GCA_013214695.1 Rhizobiaceae bacterium
GACTCAACCATCAACACAGCGTCACGGGTACCAGCGACGACGAGGTCGAGATCGCTCTCAGGCATTTCGTCGATATTCGGGTTCAGAACATATTCGCCGTCGATCATACCAACGCGTGCGGCGCCAATTGGGCCCTGGAAAGGAACGCCGGAAATGGTCAGAGCCGCAGATGTTGCGATCATGGCAACGATGTCTGGGTTGTTTTCCATATCATGGGACAGAACGGTACAGGTGACCTGGGTGTCGTTCTTGTAGCCATCGGCAAACAGCGGACGGATCGGACGGTCGATAAGGCGGCAAACCAGTGTTTCGTTTTCACTTGGACGGGCTTCGCGCTTGAAAAAGCCGCCTGGTATTTTACCAGCTGCATAAGCTTTTTCGATGTAATTCACGGTCAGTGGGAAGAAGTCGAGACCGGGTTTGGGTGACTTCTGGGAGACAACGTTACACATCACGGTGGTTTCACCATAGGTAACGATGACGGAGCCGTCGGCCTGACGGGCAACCTGGCCCGCTTCGAGCGTCAGCGGGCGTCCGCCCCACTCGATTTCGACGACGTGTTTTTCAAACATAGACATACATTTTTCCTTCGAGTGCGGCCGCACAACGCCTATCGCTGCACGCACTAACCGCACGATTTTCAAACTGGGTCGGGGGATGTGCCAAAGACGCCCATTCGCGAACGGACATTCCAGATGCTAATGTCAGGGTGGGTGCAAGCTAACCTTGCTGCTTCAGCTCATCCGGCGCGCCTCATTGCACGCTGTATTGGCGGGCTGAACCCTGCTTTCTGGTTTGTCGAGGGCAAGACAATGAGAGGCACCATCTGTGCCACTGATAATCCTGCCCATCCTTGTCAAATCACTTTGACCGTACTCATGAACCCGCCAATTTCAGCTGGTCCATACAACAAGCGGCAGACTTCCAAGTAAGCCCGCCGCCTGAATTTTCAAAACTATCGGCGGATACCGAGCCTCTTGATGAGGGTCTTGTACCGCTCCTCGTCTTTGCCTCTTGTGTAATCGAGAAGCGAACGACGGGTAGCAACCATCTTCAGCAAACCACGGCGGGAATGATTGTCCTTTTTGTGGCCTTTGAAATGCTCAGTCAGGTTGTTGATCCGTTCCGTCAGGATAGCAACCTGTACTTCTGGGGAACCGGAATCGCCTTCTTTGACGGCATATTCCTTGATCAATTCAGCTTTGCGCTCAGGCGTAATCGACATCGGGATACTCCTTAAATTTCAGGTAAAATAGACGCCAAGGCCGGGATGTCGTCCAGCAAAGGCCATGAAGTGTGCAATGCACGCGCGCGGTATAGGGCGGATCGCCCTAAAGGGCAAGTGCAATATATTGCATAGTGACTATGCCGTCAGTTGCCGCGGTGTTGGTGTAAACATCGGGGTGCTGAGCGCCTGTAGTGCAGCCGTGACGCGGGCCTTCTCTTCCAGCAGATGATTATACTGCACATCGCAGCCAGCAACGGGAGTGGGATAGTTCTTGATCTCCGAAATCAACGTTGATTGCGCCCGTTTCAAGCTCTCGGTAGCGTCGGCGACGCTGTCTTCAAAAGTCGTGTTCATTCTGCCCTCCGTCATGCCCTGACGCTGGCTCAGCCTCAGCGGGTATTATTTTTCAACCACTTATTCCATGCCGTTCGGTTGCCATGGAATGCATTGATATCAACCGGCCCTTCAATGCCTGGAATCGAACCCGTGCCGGTATATTGCCAAAAAACCCAAGGTCGGCTGCCGTAGATGAATTTTGGCTCCGCTTTCACTGAGCGAAGCCAATATTGATATCCGGGCAGAGCGTTGCCGGAAAAGTTCTCCTCATAGAAATCCGGCGTTGTATAGATGATCGGCTTTTGCCCGTAATGTGCTTCGATCTTGCGCAGCCAGCGGCTCAACGCGTTGACCACATTTGCCTTCGGCGGACGCTTTTTGCAGGTCGGGGAATCCGGGTTCCACTCAACGTCCAAAATTGGTGGTAATCCAGTTTGCGATTTCGGCACTGTTCGAATGTAGTTGTCGGCCTGGTCTTCCGGCGTCGCACAGAAATAGTAAAAATGATAGGCGCTGCGCGGCATGCGCACGCTGCGCGCCGCGGACCAGAATTCAGCAAAGCGTCGGTCTACATTATCCTTGCCTTCGGTGGCCTTGATGAAGGCAAAATCCACCCCTTCCCGCCTGATCCGACGCCAGTCGATGGACTTGTTGTGACGCGAAATATCGATACCGTGGACCTGAAAGCTCTTGGGCTGACGGCCATGAATGCGCACAGGGTCATGGTCGCCATATTTGAGGTGATGAACGGAATCGACCCGGAACACCTCATCGGGCGAGAATTCAGACTTTGTGCAGGCGGTTGTCAGCAGGCCAATCGTCGCGAGGGTCAGCGGCAAAGCCAGCCAGCGGCGAATGGACCCTTGGCGCGGGCGACGATAGGAGCGGCGTTCCATAATGTGTCCTGGTTAGCATGCCGGGGACACGAGACAATTGCCCAACAAAATGTTCAAGAATGTGGCAACGCGCCGATCTCCACAGTATCGGCGCGCAATTACATCCTTTGAAAACGTCTTTAGTTAATGAAACTTAAACGCCGGGCAATCCGACCAACTTGCGCTCTTCATCGGCCTTGAGGGTAAAGTCGGTTCCGAGGAAGGGATCGGCAGCCGATGTGCATAAAAATACAATAGCTTGACCAACCCATTGAGCTGGAATGTGAACACTGGGATCCAACTGGCTGACGGGGTTTACGCCCGAAGCCTTGATCTGGACCTGCATTTCGGTTGCCACGGTTCCCGGAGACAAGCCCACCATGCGAATGCCGTTTTCCGCTTCTTCCTTGTGAACACACTTGGTCAGGGACAACACCGCTGCCTTTGACGCACAGTAATGGCTCCAGCCTTCCAGCGCACCGGTCGCTGCACCTGAAGAAATGTTGATGATCGTGCCGCCCCCCTGTTCCTTCATCGGCCCAAGAGCAGCGCGAATGCCGTAATAGACACCTTTGACATTGACATCCATCACATGAGACCAGGCTTCAACATCAGAGTCTTCGATGCGAGCGATAGGATCGATCAACCCGGCATTGTTGACCAGGACATCGATCGATCCAAACGTATCGATACAAGTCTGCACCGCATTGGAAACCGCCTGTTGGTCGGCCACATCGCCGGCCACGATTGCAGTCATGTCCGGTTGACCAATGTCGGCAACCACCTGTTCCAGCTTGTCTTTTGAGCGCGCCATCAGCACAACTGCATAACCGTTCTTGACCATTTCGTGTGCAGCAGCCGCACCAATTCCGGCGGAGGCGCCTGTGATCAGCGCCACCGGCCTGTTATCGTTACCCATTCAATGTCTCCAATTTGCAATTCGCCCTAATCGTCCTTTGAGATCGACCGGCCTAGTTCCGTTCCACGCACATGGCCACGCCCATACCGCCGCCAATGCACAGGGTTGCCAGGCCCTTCTTGGCGTCGCGCGCGACCATCTCGTGAAGCAGGGTTGTCAAAATGCGAGCACCTGACGCGCCGATCGGGTGCCCAATAGCAATGGCGCCGCCATTCACATTCACCTTTGACACATCCCAACCCATTTGCTGGTTCACCGCACAGGCTTGCGCGGCAAAGGCCTCATTGGCTTCAACCAGATCAAGATCATCAGCTTTCCAGCCGGCTTTTTCGAGTGCTTTCTGCGAGGCCGGGATCGGTCCTGTACCCATGATCGATGGATCAACACCGGCAGTCGCTCGTGAGACAATCCGCGCCAGAGGTTCAAGGCCACGCCGTTCGGCTTCAGCACCACTCATCAGGACCAACGCTGCAGCACCGTCATTGATGCCTGACGCGTTGGCGGCAGTCACAGAGCCTTCCTTGTCGAAGGCCGGCCGTAGTTTGGTCATGCCGTCAATGGTTGCACCGTGGCGAATGTATTCGTCTTCACTCACCACGACATCGCCTTTGCGGGTTTTCACGGTGACCGGCGCGATCTGGCTCTCGAACTTGCCGGCTTTCTGCGCCGCTTCCGCCTTGTTTTGGGAAGCCAGCGCGAACTCGTCCTGGGTCTGCCGGTTGATCTGAAATTTCTCTGCAACGTTCTCTGCGGTCACGCCCATATGGTAGCCGTTGAACGCATCCCAAAGACCATCCTTGATCATCGTGTCGATCATCTGGAAATCACCCATGCGTTTGCCATCGCGCAGATGCTGGCAGTGGGGTGACAGAGACATGCTTTCCTGTCCACCGGCGACTACAATATCGGCATCACCACCCTCGATTTGCTGCATGCCGAGAGCGACGGCGCGCAGGCCGGAGCCGCAGACCTGGTTGATGCCCCATGCGGATGCTTCCTTGGGAATTCCTGCGGCCATTGCCGCCTGACGAGCCGGATTTTGCCCCTGCCCCGCGGTCAGAACCTGGCCAAGAATAACCTCGTCAACATCGGCAGCCTCTACCTTGGCGTCGGCGAGCGCGGCTTCGATGGCTACCTTGCCAAGATCATGAGCGGTGACGCTGGCAAGACTTCCGTTGAAGGACCCAACGGGTGTGCGTTTGGCAGCAACGATGACGACTGAGTTTTCGGATTGTGACATGGGGCTGGTTCCACAGAGAGTAACTTGGCCCCTCTCATAAACGGGGCAGCAAGGTGCGTCGACGGCAATTAACCCTCAAATGGGGCTAATTGGGCGAGTTTCAATAAATTCCCTTGTGAATCGCCCGCCATGCGTTATCGTTTTGGGGGGATGGTCTGGGAAAAAAGGGAAGAAATTGCCCGAAAGTAATGAATTCGAAGCTGCAAACAGGCCGCTAGACAAGAATTTGATGCGCTTCATTTGGCGCCACACCCGCGCCGAGCAAATCTGGATTCTGTGCGTCATTCTAGCATCCATGCCGCCCTATTTTATGGTGCTCAACCTGCCCGTGCGGATCATCAACGAACCGATCCAGGGCGAAGGCTTCGATACGGCGACGGCAACTCTGCCCTTCATGGAATTATCGCTTGGACTGCCCGACTTCCTGGGTGGAGCAACATTTGAAATATTCGGCGGCTTTGAACTGGAGCGGTGGCCCTATCTGATCGCCCTCTCCATGCTGTTCCTGGCCCTGGTCTGCGTCAATGGCCTGTTCAAGTTTTACATCAACACCTACAAGGGTCGGCTCGGTGAACGCATGCTGCGTCGCACGCGCTATCAGTTGGTTGACCGTGTATTGCGTTTCCCAATCCATCACTTCAAACGCGTCAAGGGTTCGGAAGTTGCCTCGATGGTGAAGGACGAGGTCGAGCCATTCGGTGAATTCATCGGTGATGCCTTCGTTCAACCGGTCTATCTCGGTGGTCAGGCGCTGGTTGCCTTTGTCTTTATCCTCAATCAGAGCTTCTGGCTTGGCATGATTGCAGTGGCCATTATTGCCGTGCAAATGACACTGATACCGCATTTGCGTAAGAAGGTGCTGATCCTCGGACGCATGCGTCAGGTCACGGCGCGCATGTTGTCAGGCCGTATTGGCGAGATTGTCGAGGGCATTACATCTGTCCACGTCAATGATACGTCCAACTACGAGCGTTCGGAAATCTCCAACCGTCTGGGCAAGATCTTCTTCATTCGCTACGAGCTGTATCAGCGCAAATTCTTCATCAAGTTCCTGAACAACTTTCTGGCCCAGCTCACACCGTTCCTGTTCTATGTGATCGGTGGATATTTCGCCATTCGCGGCTCGCTCAATGTCGGTCAGTTGCTCGGCGTGATCAACGCTTACAAGGATCTGCCGTCGCCGATCAATGGCCTGATTCAGTGGGATCAGAAACGCACCGACATCAACATCAAATACGCGCAGATTGTTGAGCAATTCAACATTGACGGCATGACGGATGCCGAAAAACAGGCCCCGAGCTCGGATGCCGTTGCTCCGCTGGAAGGCGAGCTGATGGTCAGCAATCTCGGCGTCATTGACGAGTCCGGTACGGTGCTGATCGAAGATGCCGACTTCACTTTGCCGGTCAACAGCATCACCGCGGCGATCGGCCCGCTGGGCTCAGGCGCTGGTGCCATGGCCAATGTGGTGGCAGGCTTGATGGACCCGACCAGTGGACGGGTGCGTCTCAACGACAAGTCGGTAACGGATCTGCCGCAGAAAATCCGCGGCCGTCGCTTCGCCTATGTCGGCAGCGAGTCCTACCTGCCACAACTGTCGATCCTCGACAGTCTGCTCTACGTCAACAAACACGCTCCTTTGCGCACCCGGGACCCCGAGGAACTTGGCGTTACCATTCATCCGCGGACCGAGGTCGAGGCGATTGCTTCCGGCAATACCCTGCTCGACTTCTACGCCGACTGGGTGGACTATGATGCCATGGGCATTTCTGGCCCGGAGGAAGTCTTCCCGAAAGTCAAAGAGGTGATGGACTTTGTCGAGATGGATGAGACCATCTACGACCTCGCCATGCGCCAGATGCTGAGCCCGGAAGAGACGCCGGAACTGTGCCAAAAACTGATCGACGTCCGCCAGGAGCTGCGTCAACGCATTGACGGATCCGCATTGGCCGAACTCGTCGAAGTCTGGGATCGCGCCAAATACAACGAACACGCGTCGATCGCAGAAAATCTGTTGTTCGGTACGGTGGTTGAATCCGACAGTTTCAATGTCGACCAAATGGTTGAGAACGAGCACCTGCGCGCTGTTCTCGCCCAATCCAAGCTGGACCAGGACCTGTTCCAGATGGGCATCGAACTGGCCGACACGGCCATCGAACTGTTTGCTGACTTGTCACCAGACAACCCGTTCTTTGAACAGTTGAACTTCATGACACCGGAACAGCTTGAAGATTATCCGCCGATCCTGGGCCGCGCAAAGCAGCAGGGCTTTGATGGCGCCAACGAGCATGACAAGCGCATGCTGATCCAGCTGACATTCGGCTACATCGAACGCCGCAACCGCTTGCGTCTGGTCGATGAAGATCTGCAGAAGCGTATCCTGGAAGCCCGCAACGCGTTCCATGAAACCATGCCTGAAAGCCTGCAGGACAAGATCAACGTCTACGATCTGGGCACCTACAATCCGCTCAACTCGGTGCAGGACAACATCCTGTTCGGTAAGATTGCCTACGGCCTGTCGAATGCGACAGAGCAGGTCCAGAAATTCATTCGGGAATTGCTCGAAGAACAAGGCCTGCAGGACGACATTTTCTCGGTGGGTCTGCAGTTCGATATCGGTACTGGTGGCAAGCGCCTGTCAGAGGCGCAGCGCCAACGCATCATCCTTGCTCGCGCACTTTTGAAAGGCAGTGATCTGCTGATCATCAACCGCGGTATCAATGCGCTGGACGCCCGTGCACAGGATCGCCTGGTGACCAAAGTGCTGGCCCGCGCAAGAGGCGAAGACGGCGGCAAAGGCTTCGGCCTGCTCTGGGTGCTCACCGCACCGGGTTTTGCCGAGCGTTTTGACAAGGTGATGGTGTTTGAACGCCAGAGAATGCTACAAATGGACAGCCCGGAAGTGCTGGCCAAGGAAAATGCGTCTTACAGTGCGCTGGTATCGTAAGACAAACGGGGCTTAGGAGAGTTCGATGAGTAAACTTCAGGATGAGGTAGACCTGCTGCGGTCGATTCCAATGTTGGCCAACATGCCGACCAACAAGTTGAAACTATTGGCATTTGCATCCGATCGTGTCTCCTATCCCGAAGGGGAAATTCTGTTCCGGCAAGGCGACGATGCCGACGCCGCCTATATCGTGATCAGCGGCAACGCAGACGTGCTCGTTTCGGCTGACGGGGGTGGCAAGGAAAGCAAGGTCGCTGAACTCGGCCCCAACTCGTTTGTCGGCGATATGGCGATCTTGTGTGACATTCCGCGTACAGCGACCGTTCAAGCCAATGAAGGTCTGGATGCCCTGCGGATCAAAAAAGAGCATATGATGGACATGATGCGGGACAGCCCGGATCTGACCATGTC
>JABSRX010000056.1 GCA_013214695.1 Rhizobiaceae bacterium
AGCCCTTGCCAGAGCCTTTACCGGAACCCTTGCCAGAGCCTTTACCGGAACCCTTGCCCGAGCCTTTGCCAGAACCCTTACCAGAGCCTTTACCGGAACCAGATCCGCCTTTGGAAGAACCGCTGCCGCTGCCTGATCCGCTGCCGCTGCCCGATCCGCTGCCGTCAGATTTCCAGTCCCAGTCGAACCAATCGAATGAATTTGATCCGTAATAATTGTAAAAAGCCATGATAATTCTCCACGTATTTGGAGGAGATATATCAAATAAAACTGCAGTGTATATTCTAATTCAGAATTAACTATTAAAGTTAAATACTATTTGAATAAAATTTTAATCAAATTTTATATTAATTGATAGTTCCATAGCTCAAAATTTTGCTAAGAAGGTTTTGGGTGTTGGTGGCTTAAAAACGCTGGGACTAGACGCGCCCGAGCGACTGATCAGTTCGCCATTTTCCGCGAGCTGATCGTTTCCTGCACAAGTGCGAAGGTGGGACTAAGCTGGCACCATGACAAAATCAAAAGGCGAATGCCAATCGGTCTCACCGTCAGGCGTCTTCTCAAAATGGGCAACCAGCGAGGCTTTCACGCCAAACACGGCGTCAGATTTCAAATAGACATCGTCATCGACAAAGGTGTGCGTGCAAAGTGTTTTGTAGCCTGGTGCCGATAAGATGTAATGCATGTGCGCCGGACGGTTGGGGTGGCGCCCCAGTTTCTTCAACAATTGTCCGACCGGTCCATCATAGGGAATCGGATAGCTGACCGGCTTAGCACCCTTGAAGCTGTATTTTCCATCCGCGCCGGTGGTGAAGATGCCGCGGTTGTTCCATTTGGGTTGGATATCCGGTTGCTGGACGTCATAATATCCGTCGGCGTTGTCACACCAGACATCCAGTCTGGCACCCTCAATCGGATTGCCATCGCGGTCGACCACGCGGCCATCAAACAGACAGGAATCGCCTTTGCCATCCAATGATATGTTGGAGCCCATGGGCAGCTCAGGAGCCCCGGCGACATGGAAAGGCCCGAGCACCGTGCTTTCCGTTGCGCCCACCAACTCCCGATTGTTGATTGCGTCTGTCAGCATCGACAGGCCGGCGACATCGCTCAGCAGGATGAACTCCTGGCGGTTTTCGTCGCACATCTGACCGGTTCGTGTCAGGAAATCGATGCCGGCTTCCCACTCTCCCTGCTTCAGGTCAACTTCTTTGGCAAAGGCATGCAGGTGCTTTACCAGTGCCGACCAGACTTCCGCCATCCTGGCATCGGTATCGGCGCTGGTGCGGGAGTTGACCGTGTCCACGGAGCCTTCTTCGGTAAAGTAGTCAATTTTTGTAAGATCGATTGCCACGGTTCGGTTCCTCCCAATGTCCGATGCCATGACATCAGCAGTTGCCGACATGGTCAATCAGCAGTGTCATTGAATTGCAGATTGACTCATTGCGTTATGCAATATTGTTGCCGTCGCTTTGATATCCGGTCGCCCATGAATTGCATGAAGGCTTCGACCCGTGGCGTCTTTCGAAGGTCGGCGTGGGTCAACAGCCAGAGCGGCACATAGGGATCCCAGTCGAGCGCCTTGATCCGGCGGACGCCGGGCATTGCCTCGCCCAAAACTTTTGGCATCCGGGAGATACCCAAGCCTGCGCGCACCATCTGCATGGTGGTGACCATATCATCACTGGTGGCGACAATGCGCACATTGGGACACAACTGTTGCAGCTTCTTCGGGATCGGATTGATCCAGGATGTGAACGAGATCAGTGGCAGATCGGCTGTCACATCGCCCGTGTCGATCGCGCTTTTGGCCAGCCAACCGTCGGCAGCAAAGTACCCGCTGGACTGATCGGTCAGCTTGCGTCCCCACAGCGTCTCCGGCGGTTTGGCGGTGACGCGAATTGCCACGTCGGCTTCGCGTTGGTGCAGATTGAGCAGATTGTTGTCGCCGACAAATTCCAGCTGAATGTCGGGATACTTCATCGCAAAGCCGGCAATGTCCGTGCTAACAGCATCCGTCATCATCAAGGGAGGAATGGTTACCCTCAGTGCGCCGCTCATATCCTGTTCGCGGCTCATCAAAGTGCGCTCAAGTGAATCAAACTCGGGTTCAACCCGCTGGGCGTGGTGCAGGACCGTCCTGCCGATTTCAGTCAATCGAAGCCCTGCNGGCAGGCGTTCGAAGAAGGTTTGACCGGCATCCTGCTCTGCCTTGGCCAGACGCCGCGAAACGGTTGCATGGGTCACGCCTAAGAATCGAGCCGCGCCAGAAACGCCGCCTTGACGGTCAATTGCGAGGATCAGGCGTAGCGTGTCCCAGTCCGAAATGAGGCTACGATTTTTGTACATGAANCATACATAANTGATGAATTTCGTACAGTATCCAGCAATGGCAGANTGCGGTCAATGTCAACAAGGAACACCAACATGTCTCACTACGCATTGGTCACAATGGTCATCAAAGATGAGGAAAAGCTGACACAATATCTTGCCGTGGGCGGTCCGGCAGTGGCCAAACATGGTGGCCGGCCGATTGCTGGCGGACCGGCGGCTCTTGCCCTTCAGGAACCGCACGGCACAACCCGGGGTGTTGTGCTTGAATTTCCTGCCTCTGAAAACGTCACCGAATGGCTGGATGACCCCGAACTCAGCGATGTTCACGCGCTACGTGACGCAGCCGCTGATGTGACCATTCTATCGTTGCCGGCGATGGGGTGAGGCTATTTAGCCGGATCGAGATAGGCATAGGCGCAGGTGGCGCTTGCGGCCACCTTCGCTGAACCCTGCTGGCGAAACTCAACGAACACCGTTGCCAGCCGCCGGCCGTTGGAGAGGATGCGCGTTTCCACGTCCATGGTGCCCTTGGTCAACGGCCGCATAAAATGTGTTGTCATATCAACTGTGGTCAGCAACCGTTCGGCTTCGTTATGTCCATACAGGGTGAGGACGCCGGCTGTATCGGCAATGCTTGCTATCGCCTGGCCGCAGACGATATCGCCGCCGCGCATCATGAAGTCGGTGGCAGGAATGCTGAAGTGAGCTCCGGATTCGGAAAGGCCCTGCGTTTCAATACCCAACTGATGAATCATCGGTGCAAACTCGCGATCCAGAAACGTATTGATCGCGTCGATTTTGGATTTATCGGTGTTCATCGTGCTTTCCGGCTGCCCTACTGCAGAACCAAGTTGATTTGGGGAGATGCAGGAAAACCGAACTGTTGAAGAAAATCAATGGCTGGCTGGGGTGAGCCGCCACGGATCAGAATTTTGCGGGCCTCATGTCAGCGCGGTGTACTGAACCTGTTCGACAAATGCGAGTGCTGCCATTGCGGTCTCATGCAGGGCGATGGTGATCTGAGTTGTAAATTCTTCAAACATGTCAGCTTCCTGGGTTTGCCGTGGTGTTGAACAAACCCTATGGCAAGCTGATCTGCATGAATGTGCGGTTTTGCACGGGCCGAACCGGCCCGCTCTTGAAGCTGCTGTCGGAGCCTAGGCGTCGATGTCGATGCGAATGGTCGCGAATACGAAGGAATCGATGATCTGTTGGGTGCGGTCTCGGTGATCGCCCAGCTTGGCGTTCAGCACAAACCCATCGTAACACATGAAGATGACGTGCGATAAATCCGGGATGGACAGCGGAAACCAGGTGACAGGCGACCGGCACTTTTCTAATTGCTGCTGTATTCGGGCTTCGCTGCGCTCGAGCAATTCATAGGAGTGCCGATCTGACTCTTTTTTGGTGGACAATGCCTGCAGCAGATTGATCATAAAATTGTTGTCGGCGGCTGGCAGTTCGATCCACATGAAAGTCAAGATCCGGCGCAGTCGGACGTTCGGAGTGAGATCGTCTTCACAAGAGGATTCGAACTCGTCCATTTTGTCATCAAGCCAATAGCCGACGACATCGTAAAACAATTCAAATTTGGATTCGTAATATCGGTAGATGTTTCCGGGCGTTATGTCGGCGCCCTTGGCGATCTTTGGCATTGAGGCTGCATGGTACCCTTCAGTCGAAATCAATGAAAATGCGGAGTGGAGAATGCGGCTTCTTACTTCGGATTTTTTGACTTGTGGCATGGGGAATCTGGAGGCCCTTGTTTGATGGAGTGCCAGCCAGTCACTGTGAAATCGCAAACATGAAGCCGTCGTGAGACGCAGCTCTCCGTCAGTTTTTCATATTTGCGCAGTGGTGGTCGAAACTCGCTGTCGATATTACCTTTCGCGCCTCTATATTATCGATGATTTTTTGAGAAACTACTGATTTATTGCGTAAAATTAATATTATTTACTTATAGATAAGTCAATATTTGTTGATGAGTCAATTCAGTAAATATATTTTTGAATTCTATTATTTCTCTGATCTGGGCGGTCTTTAATCTGTTGGCTAGCTGCTGGATTATGCGCGCTTGATAAATGTGTAGGCTGGATGGGAGCTGCGGCCTGGCTGGAAGTCGGAGATATGCCGAGCCACTGATCAGATGGTTTTCCTGCCCACCAAATCGACCAGCCCTGACAGGCCGGAATGACCCGGGCCCTCATCAATTTCCGCGTCATAGTCTTCCAACCGCAACAGCTCCAGCTCGGCAAACGACTGGGCCAGCAGATCAACGGTATACATATGCTCGGCTTGAGCTGGCCCACCGGTCCCATAGTCCACCTGCCGCGGCGCGTAACCATGCAAAAGGAGCAGGCCGCCTGGCCGTACCGCTTGCATCACGTTGGCGAAAATTTCCTGGCGCAGTTTTGGAGGTGCAAATTGGATGAAGATCGCCACGACCGCGTCATATTGAATTGACCAGTCCCAGTCTTCCACGCCACTCAGTTTAAATTGGACTGAAGCGTTCTTCGATTGCGCCAGGTTGTGCGCCTTGGCAATCGCCACTTGTGATGCGTCGAAGGCAGTGACGCGGTGGCCAAGCTCCGCCAGATAGACAGAGTTGCGGCCTTCGCCGTCTGCTACACACAGGATGTTTGAAGAAGAAGGAATTCTGTCGGCTTGCCGAACCAGAAAGTCCGCTGGTTTTGTGCCAAAAAGATAGTCGGGTCTGTCGTAGCGTTGATCCCACATGGCCAGTCCTCTCTCGGTATGGCGGCAGATTTTCGAGTTATGGCCACCGGGGCTGGAGCCAAATCTGGGTATGTCACGATGCGATATCAACACCCTCCGGTTGATATTGAATCTGCAAGTAGACCTGCTGGCAATCATCGACTAGGGTTGACGTCGAGCTCAGGCATATGAGGGAAATAGAGGCAAAATTGCTCACCTAACCCTTTGAATTTGATGCTCAACTGCAGATGCCGCAGCACACAGTTCTTGCGTGATGCGGTTAATTTTTGGGAGGAATACATGAAAAAGTTTTTCAAGACGGGGGCAATTGCCGCCGTCGCATTGGCTGTGAGCGGATCGGCTTACGCCTTTGAATGTAAGGTCAAAGAGGCCTCGATGGACAAGCCGGGTGGCTTTCCTGAGCGCGCTCTGACGATGATCGTGCCTTACGGCCCTGCCGGTGGTTCGGGTCAGGTCGCTGGCGCCATGGCTGAGGCGGTGACCGAGCTGACAGGCGTTGCGATCAACCGTGACCACAAGCCAGGCGGTTCCGGTACCGTTGGTATGACCGCCTATATGTCGGCCCCAGCTGATGGCTATAACGTGCTTGAGCATATTGACGATGCATCTTCTGCCCATGCATTGGATTCGTCGCGTCCAAACCCCGCATCTGACCTGATCCCGCTGGTGATCTCGCAGGTGACTTTCTCGCAGATCTACATCCGTACAAATGAAACCCGCTACACAGATTGGGCCTCGTTTGTTGAATGGGTGAAGGCACAGGACGGCAAGGCAACAATCGCCAACGTCTCCAAGGAAGGCTCCATGGAGCGCGTGACGATGAAATTCATCACCGACGCGACCGGCATGAAGATCCAGCAGATCTCCTTCGATAAGGGTGCACCGCGTTACGGTGCGCTGCTGGGTGGTCAGGTTGATGCACTGTTCGAACAGCCAGGTGACGTTCGCAAGTTCCTCGATGCCGGCGAGTTCAGGCCAATCTTGACAATCTTCGACGAGCGTCCGGGCGTGTTTGCTAACACACCAACCCACCGCGAAATGGGCATGGATTTTGATCCGCTGCTGCGTTTCCGTGGCTTCTACGTCCACAAGGATGCGCCTGCTGACCGCGTTGAATGGCTGCAGTGGGCCTTCCAGCGCGGTTATTGCGAAGACAGCTATCAGGCGTTCAATGAATCGAAATTCATGACCGTCATCGACAGCTATCGCGACACAGCTGGTGCTGTTGAACTGATCAACCGTTCGGTTGACCAGTACCGCGACGTTTACAAGGCCATGGGCCTGGACGTTAAGTAAGCAAAGACACGAATGAGTGGCGCTCCCTGGCAGTAGCCGGGGGGCGCCATTTTGATGCCTGGCTTCGGACTTCCAACAGGGATTGCCGCAAGCCACGACCAGGGAGGCGATGGTGGGGCGCTTAGAGAAATCACATTTGATCGAGGCCGCGGTGTGGTTCGCGATCGTGGTTATCTTTTTCGGCTATTCCTTTGAATTCAATCAGCCGATTGAGATTTATGAATTTGGGGCCACGGGTTGGCCACGGATCGTCATATTTATGTTGTTGATTGCCACAGCTGGCAATCTCTACTTCCAATATCACCATGGCTCGGAGGCGCAGGAAGGCCGTGTTGGCATCGCGGAAAGCGATGACAGCGAGACCGATTACAGCGACCGCACAACGCTGGTAAAGTTGCTGGCCATTCTGCTCACGCCGTTCATATTTGCGTGGCTGCTGAAACCAGTTGGCATCTATTTTGGTGCGCCGTTCTTTATCGCGCTCATTATTTGGCTGTTTGGCGAGCGCCGCTGGAAAGCCATTTTGATCACCACGTTCGTCATCTACTTCATCTTTCTCGCCCTGTTCGTCGTGATACTCAACGCGCCATTGCCTCAGGGCAACATGTCGCCGTTTTACGATTACAGCGCCTGGATCTTGAAGATGAACACCAACATTCAACAGCTGTGGTGATGTCATGATTGAGAATTTTCTTGCCGGTAGCAGCGCACTCTTTGGTGACCCGACGACCATTGCCATCTTCGTTTTTGGGGTCATAGGCGGCATGCTGTTCGGCGCCATCCCCGGCGTCAGTATGTTGACTTTGGCGGCGATCCTGTTGCCCTTCACAGCCGAATTGACAGCGGCCCAAGGGGTCATGCTGTTTGCCGTCATCTATTGTACCGGTACCTATGGCGGTGCGATCACCGCCATTTTGTTCAATATTCCTGGCGCACCAGAAAATGCGCCAACCGCCTTTGACGGCTATCCGATGACGCTTCAGGGCAAGTCGGGCAAGGCGGTCGGGGCCGCGGTATTGTGTTCTGCCATCGGCGGCGTTGCCTCAGCGCTGATCATGATGGCGGCTACTGAACCGCTGGCCAAATGGGCGATCCGCAATATTGGGCCGCCTGAGATTTTTGCGCTCGTCTTCTTCGGCTTGGCCGTCGCTTCTTCAGTCGGTGCGCGCACCATCTGGAAAGGCTGGATGTCCGTATTGCTCGGACTGATCATTGCGACCATCGGCCAGGACCCTGTTGGTGGCATCAACCGCTACAATTTTGGGTTCCCGGATCTGGCCGCAGGCATTGCCTTTGTGCCGGCAATCCTTGGTTTCTTTGCTGTATCGGAGATTTTCATTCAGGCCGAAAAGAAGGCNGGCGGCACCTACACGGCGCCAAAGGTCAGCATGTCCTTCCCAACCATTGTCGAATTGTGGCTGCACAAGATCGCGGTCCTGCGTTCTATTCTCGTTGGCTTCTTCTGCGGAATCCTGCCGGGTATCGGCGCCACACTTGCTGCCTTTATGGGCTATGGTGAAGCCGTGCGCTGGTCGCGCAACAAGGAAGAGTTTGGCAAGGGCAAGTTGGAAGGCGTGATCTCGTCGGAAACCGCTAACAACGCGGCAACCGGGGCGGCCATGATCCCATTGCTGGCCCTTGGTCTGCCTGGTGGCGCGCTGACAGCGATGATGGTGGCGGTCTTTCAGATGCATGATCTGGAGCCGGGCCCGTTGGTATTCTACAACTCACCGGATCTGATCTGGGTCGTGTTTGCGGCGATGTTCTACGCCAATCTGTCGATCCTCTTCATCGGACTGGTTGAAACCAAGACAATCCTCAATCTGTTGAAGATTCCGTTCCAGTTCCTGGCGCCGCTAATTCTGTTGCTGGCGACGATCGGCGCCTATATCAGTCGGGGATTGGTGCTGGATGTGATGGTCATGTTCATCGCTGGTATCCTTGGCTTCCTGTTGCGGCGCACGGGCTTCTCTATTCCGGGCATCGTTCTGGGCTTGATCCTGGGTAAGATCGGTGAGCAGAACTTCGCTCAGGGCATGCAGATGGTGCACTATGATATTGGCGCTTACTTTTCGCGTCCTATCTGTGCATTGCTGATTGCTGCCGGCACGTTGACGCTGGCTGCGGGGATCTACCGGGCTTTTGTGCCGGCGACCAAGAAGTCAGCCAACTGAACCGATAATCCAACAGCCGACTCGTGGGAGGATCAGGCGTGAACGAAGAAACTGGTGTCATAGACGCGATCGTTGACCGGGCGCGTGAGGCTCAGCGTGTCTATGAAAACATGGGCTCGCAGGCCTTGTTCGACAGTGCTTGCCAGGCGGTTGCCTGGGTATTGATGGAGCCGGAGCGCAACCGTCAATTGGCCGAGTTGGCGGTGGCTGAGACGGGGCTGGGCAATGCCGATGACAAGGTGCGCAAGAACCACAACAAAACGCTCGGCCTGATGCGGGATATCCAGGGGGTCAAGTCGATTGGTCTCGTCAGCGATGACGAAGAACTGGGCCTGTCGACTTATCTTCGCCCCAAGGGGGTCATTGCCGCCATCGTACCGTCGACCAATCCGTTGGCGACGCCGGTGAACAATACGATCAATGCGTTGAAAACCGGCAATGCGATCATTTTGGCGCCGTCGCCCAAAGGGGTTCGGCCGCTTGAGGCGCTGCTGAAGGATATTCATTCGGCATTGGCCAGACTTGGTCTGCCGGAAGATCTCGTACAGATGGTGCCGGTGCCGCCTTCCAAACCAAAAACCGAGCGTCTTATGCAATTGGCGGATCTGGTTGTTGTCACCGGTTCGCAGTCCAATGTGCGCGCGGGTTATTCATCGGGCAGTCCGGCAATAGGTGTCGGCGCTGGCAATGTCGTGACCATCATCGATGAGACGGCTGATATCGCCGAGGCCGCGGCGAAAATCGCAGCGTCTAAAACATTCGATAATGCAACGTCGTGTTCGTCGGAAAATGCGGTTATTGCAGTTGACGCAGTTTACGATCGGGTCCTGGATGCCCTTGCGCAGGAAGGTGGGTTTTGTCTCGACGCTGCCCAGACCGCGCATCTGGAGGAGACCCATTGGCATAATGGCAAGCTGACCAACAAACTGCTTGCGAAGGACATTGACCAGGTTCTTGAAGTCACCGGGTTTGATGACGTTGCTCCGCCGGACACGCGCTTTCTCGTGGCGCCGCAAACCGCCATCGGACCAGACCATCCGATGACAGGCGAAAAGATGGCACGTTTTCTCGCTCTGCACCGGGCCAAGGATTTCGACGACGCGCTGGAAAAGGCGGTTGCCATTCAGTCGTTTCAGGGGGCGGGTCATTCTCTGGGCCTGCACTCTGCTGATGACAGCCGCGCCCGTAGGCTAGCCATGGAGGCGCGCACCTGCCGTGTCATCGTCAATCAGGCTCATTGCTTCGCCACCGGTGGTTTCTTCAACAACGGCCTGCCGTTTTCTCTGTCCATGGGCTGCGGCAGTTGGGGAGGGAACTCCATCGACGGCAATCTGAATTGGGAGCATTTTGTCAATAAGGTGGTTGTGGCGCGCACGATCGAAGAGCGACGCCCCTCGCTGGAGGAGATCTTCGGCGACTACTGGGAAGCTCACGGCAAATGACACAAACAATTGCTGAGCAGTTGCGTGCCAACGCCGAGCTAGATGCCGCTGGCATTTGGATCACTTCGCCGGAGTCTGGCGCGACCGTTACCTGGTCCGAAGCAGAAGCTCATTCGCGGAATATAGCCTGCCATCTGGATGCTCTTGGCCTCGCCGCCGGTGCATCGGTGGCTGTGGCTTCGCCGAATTCGGTCTGGTCGACCCTCTGCTTTACCGGCATCACATCAGGTGGGTTTTTGGCAACGCCGCTTAATCTGGTCGCCGGTGCGCGGGTGTTGTCCTATGTGATTGGCCATTCGCAGGCCAAGGTCATCCTGTGTGCGGAGGAATCACGTGCCCTGATCGACGAGGCGCTCAGCGGCGTCGACCACGCGGTGACAGTGGTGCGTATCGATCCTGAAAACGGCCCCGAATGGCCGACGGGCGTTGGGCCCGACGCGGCTCCAAAGACTGTGCCGCAACCCAAGTCGCCAGCCTTGCTAATGTATACGTCGGGCACGACCGGTCGCCCCAAGGGCGTGGTGCATGGCCATGACAGTCTAATGGCTGCCGGCATGAATGTTGTGCGCGGCCATGAGCTGCAACCGAGCGATACGGCGATGTGCGTCTTGCCGATCTATCACATCAATGGACTGTGCGTGACCGTAATGGGGACATTGATGTCGCGCAGCGGCCTGGTCATGCCCAGCCGTTTTTCAGTTCGCTCGTTTTGGCCGCATATCAAGAAATGCAAGGTGAGCTGGTTCAGTGCCGTGCCGACCCATTTCGCTTATCTTCTCAGCGAAACCGAGGAGCCCGATATTGATCGCGAACGACTGCGGTTCTCACGCTCCGCTTCCGCGCCGTTGGCCCCTGATACAC
>JABSRX010000057.1 GCA_013214695.1 Rhizobiaceae bacterium
GAAAGCCCAGCCGCACCGCAAACGACCCGTCATGGTTCTCTTCCAGCGTATTGTCCCAGGCGGAATGATTGACATCGATCGGCCGCACCTCGATGCCGTGCTCGCGCGCATCGCGGACAATCTGGGCCGGGGCATAAAAGCCCATCGGCTGGGCGTTGAGCAGGCCTGCGCAGAAGACATCCGGGAAATGGCATTTGATCCAACTGGAGACATAGACCAGCAGGGCAAAGCTGGCGGCATGGCTTTCGGGAAAGCCATATTCACCAAAGCCCTTGATCTGATCGAAGCAGCGGCGGGAAAAGTCCGGGTCATAGCCGCGGTCGATCATCTGCCCGACCATCTTCTCCTGCAGCGTGTGGATCGTGCCGGAGCGGCGGAAGGTGGCCATCGCCTTGCGCAACAGGTTGGCCTCTTCGGGGGTGAACTTGGCGGCATCGATGGCGATCTGCATCGCCTGTTCCTGAAACAGCGGCACCCCCAGCGTGCGGCCCAGAATATTGCGCAACTCATCCGGATCTGCCGGCGGGGCGGGGGAGGGGTAAACCACTTCTTCGATGCCATCGCGCCGCCGCAGGTAGGGATGCACCATGTCGCCCTGGATCGGCCCAGGTCGGACAATCGCCACCTGGATCACCAGGTCATAGAACCGTGCCGGTTTGAGCCGCGGCAGCATGTTCATCTGGGCCCGGCTTTCCACCTGAAACGTGCCCAGTGAATCGCCGCGCTGCAACATGGCATAAGTGACCTCGTCCTCCTTGGGCATGTTGGCTAGGGTGAAGTCCTGGCGGTAATGGGTGCGGATCAGGTCGAAGCATTTGCGGATGCAGGACAATATGCCGAGCGCCAGCACATCGACCTTCATGATCTTCAACTCGTCGATGTCGTCCTTGTCCCATTCGATGAAGGTGCGGTCTTCCATCGCCGCATTGCCCACCGGCACCGTCTCCACCAGCGCATCTTCGGTCAGGATGAAGCCACCGACATGCTGTGACAGATGGCGGGGAAAGCCGAGCAGTTCCTGGGTCAGTTGAATGGTGCGGGCCAGATGCGGGTCGGAAATATCGAGCCCGGCCTGCTTGATCTGGTCTTCGGGAATGTCCTGGCCCCAGGAGCCCCATACGGTGGAGGCCAGTGCCGTGGTGACGTCTTCGGTCAGCCCCATCACCTTGCCGACTTCCCGCACCGCCGAGCGCGGACGATAGGTGATGATGGTGGCGGCGATGGCGGCCCTGCGGCGGCCATAGCGCCGGTAGATGTATTGGATCACTTCCTCGCGCCGCTCATGCTCAAAGTCGACATCGATGTCCGGCGGCTCGCGGCGTTCTTCGGACAGAAACCGTTCAAACAACAGGCTGATCTTCGACGGGTCCACCGCCGTCACGCCAAGGCAATAGCAGACGGCGGAATTGGCCGCCGAGCCGCGTCCCTGACACAGAATGTTCTGTTTGCGGGCCCAGGCGACAATGTCATGCACGGTAAGGAAATACTGCGCATAGCGCAGCCGCTCGATCAGCTGCAGTTCCTTTTCCAGGGTTTTGCGCACGGTCTCCGACAGGCCATCGGGATAGAAGTTCTTGGCCCCAGCCCAGGTCAGGTCTTCCAGATGCTGTTGCGCCGTCTTGCCTTCAGGCACCGGCTCATTGGGGTAGTGGTAGGACAGTTCGTCCAGCGAAAACGTGCAGCGCGACGCGATCTCCTGGGTGGCGGCAATGGCCTCGGGATAGGCGGCAAACAGGCGGGCCATTTCGCCGCTGGTTTTCAGGTGGCGCTCGGCATGTTGCAGCAGTTTGAAGCCGGCGGTTTCCAGGGTGCATTTTTCGCGAATGCAGCTGATCACATCCTGCAGCGGGCGGCGGTCGGGATGGTGATAATGCACATCATTGGTGGCGATCAGCGGCAGGCCGATGCGGCCGGCCAGTTGATTCAAAACATTAAGTCGGCGTCGGTCGTCGCCATGATACAAGACATGAGCAGCGAGCCAGACGCGGCCGGGAGCGAGGCGATTCAACGTCTCCAGATAGGCCTCAAAGCGTTTGTTTTGACTCAGTTTTTGCGCTTCCGCGATGTCATCCTCCTCATCGGCAGAGCGGCTTGGCAGTTGAATCACTTTCTCAACGTCTTGAATCGGATTCTCAGCTTTCTCCCGATGGCTGCCATAGCCGACAGGCGGCACGGCGATGATCATCTGGCCTTCCAGCGCCGTTTCGAGATCGTCAAAGCGCAGGTGACATTCGCCCTTTTCCGACTTCATTTTGCCGAGGCTCAGCAACCGGCACAGACGTCCCCAGGCGGCTCGGTCGGAGGGATAGAGGATGCAGGAAAAATCCGGTTCCGCATCGGCGAAGGGGCTCTCGGACAGCTTCTCCTCGCGGCCGTCCTTGACCCGGGGGTCAAAGCCATGGGGCAGGGTGTCGATGCGGGCGCCGACCAGCAATTGCAGCCCGGCTTCTTTGGCCGCAGCGTGGGCGCGCACCACCCCGGCCACCGTATTGCGGTCGGCAATGCCCAGTGCGGTCAGCCCCAGTTGCCTGGCCTGTTCCACCAGTTCCGAAGGATGCGACCCACCGCGCAAAAACGAAAAGTTGGACACACATTGCAGCTCCGCATAACGCGGCGGCGAGGGCGGCGAGGGCGGCGAGGGCGGCGAGGACGGCGGCGAGGGGGCGCTTGAACCGTCAGACGTGGCACCGCTGGGCTTGCGCGTGCGATTGGCAGGAAAGGGGATCGGAGTGGTCATGGGGATCAGACACCGAAAACACCATGGACGAACCAGACGGGGTTTTTCTCACCGCCATAAAAGCCTTCGCGGAACAGCCAGTAGCGGCGGCCTTCGGTGTCTTCGACCTCGTAATAATCACGGATCGCCACGCCGCGTGGGCCATCGCGCCACCATTCCGGTGCAATGCGTTCGGGGCCACGGGCGCGGATGATCTGACGCGGCACACGCCGCCAGCGGAAATGCAGTGGCGGGCCATCGGGCACCTGGGCGGTGACTTCCGCTGCTTCCGGTGCATCGAACAGGCGAAACGGGCGTGAGGCGGTACGGAAGACGGTTTCGGCTTCCACCTCCTGCCACTGCACCACGTCCAATGCCGCGGCCGCGCCGCCGCCGCCGCCGCTGGATGAGGCGGCGCTGATCATGCGCCAGGCCCGTTCGGGCACATGGCTTTTGACCGGTGCGGCATAGGTGATGTTGTTTTCGCCAAACCGGTTGGAGAGTCGGTCGACCAGGCCGGACAGTTCGGCGGCCAGCACTTCGTTGGCCGCATCATTGCCGGTGACCAACGAGGTCTGGGAGGCTTCCACGGCATCACAGTCAGCGGCTTCCAGCAAAAAGCCGTCAATGCCATAGCCGGGGTCGATCTGGTCCAGCTTGTCCTCAAACAGGCGCAAGATGTGCGACTGAGACCGCGAAGCCCGTGACAGACGGATGGCGACAGCTGAGGAACCGCCATCGGCATGATAGGCGGTCAGGCGCCAGTTGCGGGCGCCTTGGGCGGCCGTTTCCATGCGGGTGACCAGACGGGCGGTCAGTTCGGTCAGGGCAAAGCGGATACCGGTAATGTCGAGTGCCGGTTCGGGACAGGGCATATGGTTGCGCCAGGGAGCAGGGGGGCGCAACGGATTGAGCGGCTCTTCAATGGCGCCGGTGAACTGGTCGATCCGCAATTGCACGCTGCGGGCATCGCTTTTGGCGCGGAACCGCCGTTCCAGGGCATGGCGCGGCACCCGGATCACGCTATGGGCTGTTTTCAACCCCAACCGCCGCAGCAATGTATTGCGATCATTGTCCAGCCGCAGGGCTTCCACGGGCAGCGCGGCGGCCGCGGCCCTGGCCTGGTCCATCGTCTCGGCAATGACGTAACCATCACGGCCATAGCGGGCCAGGGCATGGGCGGCGCCGGGGGTTGGGGCGAGTGCGGCATGGGCGGTAAAGCCCATGGCGGCCAGACGGTGCAGGCAATCGAGGATCAGTTTCTCCTCGCCGCCAAACAGATGGGCGCAGCCGCTGATATCCAACAGCAGGCCGAAATCCAGGGCCACCGTATCGGGGGCTGCGGTATCGTCGATGGAGGTGATCGGACTGTAGCGTCCGGCCCAAAGAGCCAGACGGTGCAGCATATCATCGTCTGCTTCCGGTTGTGCCTGATCGACGAGGATCAGCGGGCAGGCGGCGCGGGCGTCGGTGAGCATCTGCCCGACATGGGCGCCGGCCTGTTGGGCCGCACGATTGATCGCCGTGATGCGGGTGCCGCGCACCCCGTGTTCAACCAGCACAAAAGGCTGTGTCGCGCTGTTGTTCTCTGGGCTGCCCTCGCTGCCGCCGTTACCGCTGCTGCCGCTGCGGAAGCGGGTCATGTGGCGTTTGACCTTCCAGTGTCGCTCCAGGGCGAAGTGGGGAAACCAGATGGAAAGTATGCGTCTCATGGTTCCAGGCTGCTTTCAGGGGGCTTGCAAGGGTGGGGTTGAGCGCCGCGTTGCCGCCACGGGCACGGGCCAGGGTGATGGACCAGGCGGCAAGGCCGGGCCCGGCGGGGTCGAGCGGGTCGGGCGGTCCGGCAATGGGGGCAATGCGCCAGCGGGTGGCCGCCGCCGAGGCGCGGATTTCACCGCCGGTATTGAGAATGAGACAGGGCACGTGGCTTTCCTGTGCCGCCAGGGTCAGCCGTCGTGACGCGGTGAAGTCCGGCGCCGGGCCTTCGCCAACCACAGCGGCGATATGCGGCACACGCACACATTCCTCCAGAACCAGCGCCAGATCGCGCTCCTTCGGGACGTTGATGAAGATGAAATCGTCTGGTGACAGCGTGCTGCCGAGCAAACCCGGCGCATAGACCCGGCCATATTCACGTGCGTTAAAAGCCGTCTGACACCAGACAATCGGGCGGCGACGGCGGCGGCGACGGTCGCGGTGGTTGCGGTGCTCGCCGCCGTCGCCGCCGCCGCCGCCGCGCGACTGTGGCAGGCGCTGAAGAAGCGCGAAGATAAAGCCGGCGACCTGCGGCACATCGGTTTTCACCAGCGGCGTGAAATCATGGCAGGCATCATATGCCAGCGCATTTTGCGGCAGGGCGGTGTCGAGCTTGGACAGGCCGGTGGTCCAGGGGGCGGGCTGCGGCGCATCGGCCGCAACAAACCGCTTGGTGCGGCCTTCAATGCGCTCAATGCTGTGCTTCAGATCATTCAGAATCATACCCGTCTCCAAGCCGGTTTCCGCCTCATTTCGTCAGAGGCAGACTCGGCATTACGCAAAATATGCAGGCATATGTTCCTACTTTGTTCTCATTTGAGAGTCAAATATTCCTATTCGATTTTTCGGCTTATTTTTATGCAGGATGGACAGGGGAGTGGGCGGTAAGGACAGTCCAAGCCATTTGAAAATAAGGCAAAAACAAGGCTCGACTTGCAAAAACTGCAAGGCTCGCCTGTTCAAATTGCACTCGCACCACTGCGGCAAATCGGCCAGAAGGCGGCAAACGGGCGAGTCATCGCGTCATCGGGCAAGTATTGAGAACAAACAGCCCGTCCGCCCCCCTGAAAACGACGGGCAACAACACATGAAAATCATACTCCTTTTGGCAGCGGCCCTAGTGCTGGGAAGCTGTCAGCACAAATCCGCCAGCAGTGCAAAACAGGTCAACAAGACCACCTACGGCTTTGTCGGCACGGTCAGCAAAAGCACCTGCAAGATCAGCGGATTGAACTGGAAAAACTCCGACGCGCGCCTGAAGCGTGGCCTGTGTGCGCTGTCACGGCGCTACGGTCCGGTGGAGGTCAGCAGTTCGTGCCGGTCCAGCCGCATGAACCGTTCGGTGAAAAACTCCTACCACCTCTACAGCCGCGGCTGTAAGGCAGCCGATATCCGCATCAAAGGCGTCAGCGGCCGCACGATCCTCAAATGGTGGGGCAAGAACATGGGCGGCGGTCGTGGCTATTACGCCTGCAAAAGCTTTGTCCATGTCGACACCGGCGAAAACCGCACATGGAACTGGAACCTGTGCCGCAAGAAAAAGCGCCGCGCCTAGCGGCGGCCACAGGGTGCAGAGAGCGGTTGAAATTCGGTAGCAACACTGCGCCGGATGACGGTCGATTGCGAACAACTTTCCCCTCTTAAAATATCTCCAAATAACCAATACAACAAGCCGTTTGGAGGCCACATCACCGGACCTTTCAGCCCCGACATTAAGATTAACCGGCACTTCCATTTGTTCTGGAGATAGTGATGCCGTACCCTTAAATGGGTTAATCTTGGGAGGTTGGGTCCAATGACATTTTTCCAATTCGCACGTGGCGTCGCTGCGCTGTTGCTGGCAATTTCACTGCTCAGCACGCAGGCGCTGGCATCATCTCACACCAGCAAAAGAAAACTTGCTNCCTCGTCAAACCACAAAGGCGACGTGATCCTGTTGCGTGGTTTTGGTGGCGCATTCTCCACTGGCATGGACAAGATTGCAGCCAAGCTTTCCAAGCGCCGGGTGAAGGCCAGGGTGATGTCGCACAACCAGTGGAAAAACGCGGCACGCACGATAGTCGCCAACCACAAGAAATATGGCCCCCGGCCGGTCATCCTTGTGGGCCACAGTTGGGGAGGCAATGCGATCCTCAAGCTGGCGCGGACGCTGCAGCGCGAGCGCATCTCCGTCACCTATATGGTGACATTTGATGCCACTGCGCCGAAGCCTGCGACCTCGAACATCCGTCGGCTGACCAATTTCTATTCGAAAGAGCACGGCTGGGGTGTCCCGGTCAAACGGGGAGCGGGCTTCCGCGGTGTCCTGAAAAATGTCGATCTGTCGAACAACAAGAAAGTTCACCACACCAATATCGACGACCGCCCGAACCTTCAGGATCAGGTCGTTCGGAACATTCTGCGCTTTCTGTAATGGTTGCGCCGCAGCTGATGGCCTGATTGCCAGGTCGCTGCGCAAGCATCGTTGGCGAGGCTAAAGAACCGACCAGCCCTCGCTCATGTCAAAGTGGCATACGGAACAGTCTTCGATCAGGTCCTCATATCCTTCCGGCATATAGGAAACCTGCCAGTCGTCGCCAAACCGCGCCTTGACCGCGTCGAGGTCCTCCCAAAGCGACACGAACATCACCCGATCCTCGCCACCCTGCACGCAGCGTCCAAAGAAGTGGCCCCGATTGCCCGGGTGGCCTTCGACAACATCAACCGAGGTGGTGGCAAAATTGGCCAGCAGCGTATCGGCGCATCCTTTCTTGGTGCGTACTTCAAATACCCTCAACAAGGGACCTTTGGTTGCCATCTCCGTCTCCCTTCAATCCGATCAAACGGCCGCGTGTAATTTGAGCAGGTCTGGAATAGTCGTCGGGTTTCGACGGCCCAATCCACATTCCGTTGCAACTCCGTAGTCGGACACAAATTTATCGGCCGCTGCCATGCGCTGCCCGGCACCCTCCACCCCATCCTGTTCATGCAGCAGACCAAGATAGAGCTCTGAGAGCCCGTCTCGGTTCAGACCGGCCAGTGGCTGGAAATAGGCATCATCGCTGCGGTCGAAGGGGACGGGCATGTGAATCCAGTCAACCGACCGTTTGGCTGAACCGCAGACCGCATTGGCCAGGGACACCAGCAAGCCCATGTCCTCCGGTTCCTTGAAATGCTTGTTGTTGGCATCCCCGTAGCAAAAGTGAAATCCGGCCTCGACGCTGTCGGGAATGCGGTCAATCAGATCCGAAAGCTGTTCCGTAATGGCCTCAAAAGGCGAGGAAAACCAGACGGGAAACAGGCCTTCCAAAACCGCAAACTCAATGGCCACGTCCCACTGGATCGCCAGGTCTTCATGCGGGATCTGATCGAGAATGGCATCGGTTTCGATCAGCAACTGATCGCGATAGGGGGCAAACAGCGCTTCCTGAGAGCTGCTGTCGACATAGCAGGCAATGGCAGCAAGCGGCGTTGGTAGACTGACCTGAAAGCGTTGACCGGCGACCTCGCCGCTGTCTTTCAACTGCCGGAAGGTCGCATAGCTCTCCAGCGCCGCTGACAGATATCCCAGATCCGAAAACGCAACCTCCCCGGTAAAACCGGGGCGCAGGGCAAATCGCGGCATGACGGTCTGCGCATTTTTGCCCTCGCCAACCACCTCGATGGCCTCATGGGCGCCCAGTATGTCGCGCTGCCATTGGATCCAATTGGTGCGCTCGCCGGTTTCGCCATCCGGCACACGGCGCAATTGTTTCCCCAATACGCCACAACAGGTGGACATGACTTCGGCTGCATCGCTGAGCGGCACGCTGCCTACAAGATGAACGGAACGCGGCAATTCAGCCTCCATAGGGGTGGGAGTTGGCGCGAGCCTAGGATTGGCGATTAGCGAAGTAAAGCAGGACAACATGACCACTGGACTCTCTTAA
>JABSRX010000058.1 GCA_013214695.1 Rhizobiaceae bacterium
TTCGTCTAATGGTTAGGACTCCGCCCTTTCACGGCGGCAATAGGGGTTCGAATCCCCTACGGGATGCCATTTTCTTCCTACGAAAAGGCACAACAAAAAAAGAGCCACTGGATTCAGTGGCTCTTTTTGTTTGAATGAATGCGTCTCGGAGATGCTCCCCCTAGGCCTTGCCAATGCCAAAGGCAAACAGCGCCAAGAGGATGGCGAGGAATCCGCCCTCGGTCTTGCCGGTGAGAATGCCGCCCGGTGTGAAATCCATTGTGCCGGTGATGACATAGGTCCAGACGACAGCGGTGAGCAGGAAGACGATCGACGTGCTCATCAGGATGCCGAGATAGGTGCGCCCACCGGCTTTCGCTTCATCGGTCTCCTTATGGGCGACCAGCGGGTAGGTGGAGACCGTCAGCAATTCGTAGAACAGGAACAGGGTCAGCAGGTTGGCCGAGAAGGCGATGCCCATCGTGGCGAAGATGGCAAAGGCAAAACAGGCAAAGAAGCGGGCGTGCTTCTTCTCCTTGTTGCCGCGCATATAGCCGATCCCATAGACATGGGTGGCGATCCACAGGGACGAGGCGACCAGCGCAAAGACCAGGCCCAAAGGTTCGATTTTAAAGGCAATTTCGATGCCCGGCGCAAAGCGCCACCAGCTGGCTTCGATGGCGGTACCGCCTTCGAACACCTGCAGGATGTTGACGACCACGGCAAACAGCGCGATGGCGGCGAGGAAGGTCAGTCCGTCGCGCAGATTTTGCTGCTTGGCAAACAGCATGCAGGCCAGACATGCCATCAGCGGCAGGCCAAGCGACAGCAGCACAAGGGTTTCCGGCGTCAGCGTCATCGGCCCTCACCTCCGACAATCACCGCGTCTTTCAGGAAGCCGCCATTGAACAGGGAATCGGCTGCCTGATTGGCCACTTGGACCGTGAACTCGGCGTCGAAGCCGAACCATACGGAGACCAGCACCAGGATCCACATCGGCACCAACATCGACAGGCTCACTTCCTTGGCGTTGGCCGCCGCGGCGACGCTTTCGTCGATCGGTGCCAGATAAAGCAGCTCAACGAATTTCCAGACATAGACAACGGCGATCAGCGATGACAGCACGATGGCCAGCGAAATCGGCCACAGGCCATTTTCCAGCGCCGCTGTCAGCAACACCCATTTCGACACGAAGCCGACCGTTCCGGGCACGCCGATCAGGCTGAGACCGCCGATGACGATGGCAGCGCTTGTCCAGGGCATCTTCTTGCCCATGCCCGCCATATTGGCCATCAGCGGTGAACCGATCTGGAAGATGATCGCACCGACCGCCAGGAACAGGGCGCCCTTGGTGACGGCATGGTTGAACAGATGGACCAGGGTGGCGCTGAGGCCGGTGGTCGAGAACAGGGCGATGCCGAGCAGCATGTAGCCGATCTGGGCGATCGACGAATAGGCCAGCATGCGTTTGACGTTGATCTGATAGACGGCGATCAGCGAGGCGGCGAACATGGCAATGATCGCGAACGGGAAGATGATGTAGGTCATCGTATCCTGTTCGAAGCCGAACTTGATCGAGAACACCGACATCATGAAGCGCAGCACGGCGTAGATGGCGACCTTGGTGGCGGTTGCCGCGAGGAAGGCGGAGACGGCGGATGGCGCATAGGTGTAGGCGCCCGGCAACCAGCGGTGCAGCGGGTAGATGGCCAGTTTCAGGCCCAGGCCGATGACGATGAAGGCAAAGGCGGAGCGCACGGTGCGGTTGGATTCCATCGTCGACAGGCGCTCGGCAAGGTCGACCATGTTGAGCGTGCCGGTCGCCATGTAGATCAGGCCGAGGCCGATAACGAAGAAGGTCGCGCCAATCGTGCCAAGGATCAGGTAGTCATAGGCCGCCGACAGGGCGCGCCGGTCTTTCTCGGCCCCCAGCGCCACCAGCACATAGGTCGACAGGGACGATACTTCGAGGAAGACGAAGACGTTGAAGGCATCGCCGGTGATGGTGACGCCCATCAGGCCGGTAAAGCAGAGCATGAAGCAGGCGTAGAACAGCGTGTGATGCTTTTCGGCGATTTCGGTGGCGATGCTGGTGCGGGCAAACGGCAGCACAACGGCGCTCAGCGCCGATACGATCAGCAGCACCAGGGCATTGGCCGCATCAACCCGGTATTCAATGCCGAGCGGCGGGGCCCAGCCCCCGATGTGATAGGACAGCACGGTGCCGTCGCGGACCAGTAATAGCAGGTAGACCGACAACAGGAACGACGCGACCGAGGCGGCCAGGCTGAGCAGGAAGGCCAGCCCCTTGTTGCCAAACAGCATCGCCAAAGGCGCTGCCAGCAGCGGGATCAGGATCACCAGGATCGGTGCGTGATTTTCAACCAGAGCCATCATTTCTTCGACGCGGCTCCTTGGGCGTCAGTCGCCGCCGCCGCCTTGTTGATGGCGTCGAGTTCGGACTGACCTTTCTGCTGGTCCATTTCGAGGATCTCGTCCTCTTCGATGGTGCCGTAGGTCTCATTGATGCGGACAATCAGCGCCAGACCCAGCGACGTAGTCGCAATGCCGACAACAATCGCGGTGAGGATCAACACGTGGGGCAGGGGGTTGGAATAGGCTTCGCCGGCCGTGCCGGTCAGGATCGGCGCCGTACCACCGGCCACCTTGCCCATCGAAATGTAGAGCATGAAGACGGCGACCTGGAAAATGTTCAGGCCGACAATCTTCTTCAGCAGATTGCCGCGCGCCACGACGATATACAGGCCGGTCAGCATCAGGATGACAAACAGCCAGTAATTCAGATGGCCCAGGATGAAGGGCAGGTCGAAATTGAACTCCATCTCTACCAGTCCTTGTCGTCGAGAGATGGGGGCCGCCCGGCAAAGGCATAGTAGATTGCCATCATCACCCCGAAGACGGTGACGCCGACGCCCAGTTCAACCGCAATGATGCCCCAGTGCTGGCCCTGGACCGGATCCGGGCTGAGCACGTTGTAGTCGAGGAAATTGCCGCCCAGCGCCATGTTGACGACGCCGGTGCCGGCATAGATCAGCACACCGAGCGCCACCAGTTTGTGGATCACATGGTCGGGGAATTTGCTGCGCAAGCGGCGCAGGCCAAAAACGATGCCGTAGAGGATAAAGCCGACGGCAAAGATGACGCCTGCCTGAAAGCCGCCGCCGGGGCCAAAGTCGCCGTGGAACTGCACGTACAGGCCGTAGAGCAGGATCGGTGCAACGAGGATTTGGGTGACAACCCGCAGGATCAGGTGATGGTCCATCAGTTTTTCGCCCCCTTGCTGGGTGCCTTGTCCTCGCGCCGGCTGCGGCGGATGCGGCGTCCAAGGCCGCTGATCAACAGCACCACGCCGAGACCGGCGGTGAACACCACGGTCACCTCGCCGAGCGTGTCGAAACCGCGATAGCTGGCCAAAACGGCGGTAACGATGTTGGGCACGTCAATATCGGTGGGGGTGCGCTGGATGTAGTCGGGGCCGACATGAGTCTGCACCGGGCTCATCGGGTCGCCGAAATTCGGCATGTCCAGCGTGCCATAAATCAGCACCAGCCCGGTCAGAATAACGATGCTCAGCGGCACCAGTGAATAATGGGTCGGCCGTTTTTCGCTGCGCGCGGTCAGGGCAATCGTGCCGAGCATCAGCACCGATGAAATCCCGGCGCCCACAGCGGCTTCGGTGAACGCCACATCGACGGCGTCCATCAGCACGAACAGCATGGCCGACAACAGGCTGAACACGCCGGCCAGCATGACCACCGCAAACAGACGGCGCACCAGCGCGATGGCGACGGCGGTGGTAACAAGGGCGAGAAACAGCAGGCTGGTGAGAATCAATTCCATCAGGACGTCTTGCTCCCGGTGGATTCTTTAGTCTTGCTGTCGGACTTGGTGTCGTCTTTAGCGTTCGGCTTGTCCCCTTCAGAGGTCACGTCTTCGACCAGATCGTGCGGGCGGGACCCGGACATGAAGGCGGCATTGGCCACGGCGTGGGAGGCTGTCGGGCCGGTGATGAACAGGAACAGCACGATCAGCGCCAGTTTCGCGGTGATCAGTGTGAAACCGCCTTGCAGCATCATGCCGACCAGGATCAGGCCGATCCCGGCAGAATCGATGATCGATGCGGCGTGCAGGCGGGCCCAGAAATCGACCAGCCGGACCATGCCCAGCGAGCCGATGAACAGGAAAAACCCGCCAACGATGAAGCAGGCCCAGGTCAGGATATCGACAATCAGAGTGAGCATTACTGTTTCTGCTCCTCTGGTGGGGGTGCCATGATCGCTTCAGCGTCTTCCGGGGCATCGCCGAGACGGCGGTAGCGGAAGAATTTCAGCACCGCGATGGTGCCGACAAAGTTGATCAGGGCGTAGAGCAGGGCGATGTCGAGAAAGTCCGGTCGCCCGAACAGGAACCCAACCGCACCAATCAGCAGCACGGTGCAGGAGCCAAAGGTGTTGAGCGCCAGCACCCGGTCATACAGGGTCGGCCCGGCAAACAGGCGCACCATCAGCACGGCCATGCAGATAAAGATCAGCAAAGATATGAACGCAAACATGATTACACGTCTCTCCGCCGCATCGGTTCGGGCCGCTCAAGGGCGCAGACCCGGTTTCCCATATCCTCGAGCGCTGCCATGTCGGCCGCCTCGTCGGTGAGGGAATGCACGATCAGGTGATCCGATTCGGTCTCTACGGTGACCGTGCCGGGGGTCATGGTGATCGAATTGGCATACAGCACCTTGCCCAGATCCGTGCGCTGGTTGGCCGGCACGCCGATCAGCCGCTGCTGGTTCGGCATCACCTTCGACAGGATGACCTTGGCCACGGCCCAGTCGGCCTTGCCGATTTCGACAACCAGCCAAAACAGATATTTGGTGCCGGCGATGATGCGAAATGTCTGCCAGATGGCCCGGTCCTTAACCAGATCGAGCCGCCAGATGATCCAGACGCAGAGCACGGCTGAAATCGCGCCGAAGCCGATGATCAGGTTCTTGTAGATCCCCGACATGATCAGCCAGAGCGCAAACAGTCCCAGTATTTGCACAATCGCGCGCATCAATAAAACGGAGCCTCGTAACCTTTTCCACCGCCGCAAAGGACGCATCACTGCGTTACATCCGTTATGAACGGGAACGCGGTTGCAGTTCAATAGCGCGTCAGATCAACGCACAGGGTTATGAACACCTGGGCGGTTTTTTTAGCGGTTCCGGGGCGAAAAACCGGTGCCGTTTTGCGAAGCTACTACAACCATGGGTAGTTATTCCGTTGCGTAAATTCAAATGAAAGACGAAAAATACGCTATAAAATCGATATCGTTTGACAATATACATTAAAAATAATATTTATTTGTAATTATATTAAATATTAAGCGGCATATTTATGGTTTTATTCGCCCAATCCATGTCTGCTGCGCTTAGGTTATGTTGAACAGGCGGGTNTGGATTGTGAGCAAAGAGCAAATTGACGAGCGCGATTCACTGATATTGGAGATGACGACAGATTTGGTGTGCGCCTTCTTGAGCAAGAACCCAATCCATGTCTCAGAACTGCAGGTTCTAATCGAAAATGTCTACACAACTTTGCACGGGCTGGACACGTCGAAAGGGCGGATTTCTGCGGCCCACATACGGCCACCTGTGTCGATCAAGAAGTCGGTTGGGCAGGATTACATCATCTGTCTGGAGGACGGCAAAAAGTTCAAGTCCCTCAAGCGCCATCTGCAGTCGCGCTACAACATGACCCCTGAGGAGTATCGCACCAAGTGGGGATTGCCGGCGGACTATCCGATGGTGGCGCCTGGCTATGCCGAAAAGCGCTCCCAACTCGCCAAGAAAATGGGGCTCGGCAAGCGCCGTCCCGAGTAGCACTCTGCAAAGCAAATGGCGTGTCGCGGTAGGGTGCGGCACGGGCCCCGAGAGGCGGAAATCCCTGATCAAATCGGCCAACTCAAAAAAATTGTGAATTTTTTATCCACCCGGTCAATACTAGGAATATAGTCCTAGGCATTGAAACCGGGAGCCGATACCAATGAGGAAGACATCCAAGCCGCATCCCACATCCAGAATCCGGGATGACGGCAATTTGCCAAAGCCGCTGTGCAGACCCTTTCGGGGGGACGGGCAGGTCTATGCGCTGGATCGTTTGGAGCCGCAACCGCAAGCCAAACCAACGCTTTCGGGCCGCCGCCGCCATAAGAGCGAATCGCCACAACCGACCAGCCGCGCCGAACACCCACATGACGCTGCACTGGCCGACAAGATCGGGGCCATTCCCTATCGCGACGCCGTTTGCACGCTGTGCGAGAAAGTCGTGGCACTGGCCTTTGATATGCCGTTTGAGTGTTTTCATCAGCGCAGCAGGAGCCGCGCCGATGTCACACTGGCGCGCCAGATTGCCATGTATCTGGCCCACACAACCTTCAGCCTGTTGTTGACCGAAATCGGCCTGCACTTTCACCGCAACCGCACCACCGTGTCCTATGCCTGCGCGATGATCGAGGACAGGCGCGACGACCCGGCGTTTGACCTGTTGCTGACCCAGGTGGAATCGCTGCTCACCGAGGCCCGCACGGTTATGGCGCTGAACCGCCGGGAATTCTTGCAGCAGGCCCCTCGGAAGGGCGGTGCCGGCCCTCTGACTAAGGCGCCGCCAGACGCACACAATCGCCTTTCCGCCTTTGCAGAGCCGCAAAGGAGACGCGCGTGAGTGCCGCCAAGAATGCGCCCGCCCGGCAGTTGCTTCGCCTGTTGCGGTTTCTGCACGAGGTTGGATCTGCCCGCCTCAACGCGTTTGACGATGGCCACAGCAAACAGGCAAACACGCTGCTGGTCGCCGTCCAGCACGCCCGGCGGCAAATGCTGATCGGCAGCGGGATCTTGCAGCGGGCAAAATCGGATGACCTGATCATCCAGCACGGGCAGACCTGTGCCCTTAGCGATGCCGGAAAGGCCCATCTGCGCCGGGCCCGGAGGCATCAGGGGGCGGGGCCGGCTAACAACATATTTGCTGAACAGCACCGCCACACGGTGGTCGATTCCGTGCTGATGAACGGTGAGCGGCAGTCGGTGCGCCGCAATCTCAATGAATCGCCCCTGTCGCGGCTGCGCCTGCGGCGTGCAAAGGACGGTACGCCCTTCCTCAGCGATGCCGCCTTCGCCGCAGGAGAACGCCTGAGGGCCGATTTCACCCACGCCCAACTCGCACCGTCCGTCACCAGCAATTGGAGCGCTGCGATGGGCGGCGGCGGCGGCAGCGGTACTGCGGCCGGCGGCGGGCAGGGGGGCAAGGTGGCGCTGACCGACAGCGCGATGGATGCCCAGGATCGGTTCAACCGGGCGCTGAAAAGCGTCGGGCCGGATTTGAGCGACGTGTTGATCGATGTCTGTTGCTATCTGAAGGG
>JABSRX010000059.1 GCA_013214695.1 Rhizobiaceae bacterium
CGCTTATGGCGTGAAGAAGGCTTGCAACTGCCCCACCGTCACCGCAAACGCAGACGACTTTACCACAAGGACAGTTCCATCATCCGACTGCGTCCGACGCATGCCAACCACATCTGGGCGATAGATTTCGTCCATGACAAGCTCAGCAGCGGAGGCACCTACAAGATGCTCACAGTGCTGGACGAGTACACCCGCGAAGCTCTGTGCGTGGCGGCGCGATCTAAAATGAACGCAGACGATGTTCTGGATGTATTGCACCGATTGCTAATGAAGCATGGCAAGCCGGAGTTTATCCGCTCAGACAATGGTCCAGAGTTCATAGCTCAGCATCTTCAGAAGTGGCTCAAACGGGTCGGGATCCAACCCATGCAGATTTATCCGGGCAGTCCCTGGGAGAACGGATACAACGAACGCTTCAATGGAACATTGCGTCGGGAAGTTTTGAACGCGGAGTGGTTCCACAGCACCAAACAAGCCCAAACCGCAATCAATGTTTGGCTAAGGCAATACAACCAAGTCCGACCACATCAAGCGCTCAATATGCGCCCACCGGTTCCTGAAACCATATTAGAGAAAACGCAAATCACTGGTACTGAAATTGGGGGCTAGACACGCTGTCTCAGGAGGATATGGATGCCGGGCTTCCTGACGATCTCCGAGGTTTCCGTGCGATGACGAAAGCAAATGTCATTCAATGGGATTGGTTCCTCCAAATGACGAGTTCGGCTCCCGGCTTGTTCCCTCAAATGGCACGTAAGATTGACACCAAACTGTCCAACGCCCTTGTGCATCTGTTCGAAGACGAGTCAGGAGCCGCAGAAAACGTTCTGGCCTTCAGAAACTTGAAACGCGGTGTGAGCCTTGGCCTTCCGTCCGGCTTGGACGTTGCCAAAAAGCTCTGCTTGTCCCCGATCGCCTTGAGCGAAGAAGAACCAGAGTCGCTTTGGTATTACGTCCTTAAGGAAGCCGAAAAGCTTCCTGGCAAAAATTCTGGCCAAATGCTGGGTCGGGTTGGTTCGACCATCGTTTGCGCCGTTTTTGCCGGCCTTCTGAAGGGCGACCCAACGTCCTTCTTCAACACGGATCCATGCTGGACACCCGACGACGACCCGCTTCTCAATTCCGGAAGCGACAACGTTGACGATGCAGCATGGACGCTGGCCTCGATCATCCGAATTTCGGGTTTGCCTGTCGACGCGAATGACGTCAGTGCGCAGACCTGATGGAACGCATCTTTCCCTTCGCCTGGCTTTGTCCAGGCGGAGGGAACAATATGGCGGTCAGTTTCTAAAGCCGCTGCTCGCTCTTGCTGTCAAACAAATGAATGCGGTCCTCCGCGGCTTTGAAATACAGTGCCTCGCCGCGCTTTTTGTCCGCCAAGAATTCCATCTTGGCAACGAATTCTGAGCTGTCCTCGCGCACCAGATGCAGCAATTCGTGGTCGCCCAATTGCTCGACCAGTTCCAGCTTGCCGGAAACGAAGGCCTCACTCTCTTCACAGGGAATGAGATGCTCCGGGCGCAGGCCGACAGTCACGCCACCTGCAGCCTCGACCGCTTTGGTTACCGGTGCTTTGCCGCCAATGAAAACACCGTCCTTGTTCATCTCCGCTTTGAAGAAATTCATGGCGGGGCTACCGATGAAGCTGGCAACGAACAGGTTCTGCGGCGTGTTGTAGAGATCCATCGGACGTCCCACCTGCTCAACACGACCGTCGCGCAATACGACAATCTTGTCGGCCAGGGTCATCGCCTCGACCTGGTCATGGGTCACGTAGATCATGGTGACACCCAAGCGCTCGTGAAGTCGGGCAATCTCCAACCGCGTCTGGCCGCGCAGAGCGGCGTCCAGGTTGGACAAGGGCTCATCAAACAAGAAGACATCTGGCTCGCGCACAATCGCACGCCCAATCGCAACGCGCTGGCGCTGCCCCCCGGACAGGGCCCGAGGCGTGCGCTCCAGATATTCTTCAATATGCAGGATTTTTGCCGCCTCACGGACCCGGCGATCAATCTCGTCTTTCGGCGTTTTGATCTGCTTCAGGCCAAACGCCATATTGTTGTAGACGCTCATATGCGGATACAGCGCATAGGTCTGGAACACCATGGCCACGCCGCGCTTGGAGGGAGCGACTTCGTTGACGACGCGATCGCCAATCGAAATTTCACCGCCGGAAATCTCTTCCAACCCGGCAATCATGCGCAGCAAGGTCGACTTGCCACAGCCGGAAGGCCCGACATAGACGACGAATTCGCCGTCTTCGATGTCCAGGTCGACGCCATGCATCACCTGGGTTTCGCCATAAGACTTGGTCACGCCACGAATTGTCAGGCCGGCCATTTTGATTCCACCTCCTTGATTGCAGAAACCAGGTCGCTGACGAATGCCGGATAGGTATCCGGAATATCGCCCCACAGCTGTTTGGTTCGCGAAAATGTTTCCTCTTGTCCCTGCTGCAACAGGGGCGAGAGTTGATCCCAATAGGGTTCGTTGTAATGAATGGGCATTTGCCCGGCTGCAAAGCGGCGCGCATAAACGTACCAACCGGCGATGCAAAACATAGATGCTTTGGGCACAATTCCCTGGCGCAAACAGGAGCGCAGGGTTGGCCGCATGAACACAGGCATTTTCGAATAGCCGTCCATGCAAATGCGTTCCAACTGATCGGCGATCGCCTTATTGGAAAAACGCGCCGCAATCTGGGCCAGATAGTCATGCTTCTCAAACGGCAGGTGCATGTCCAGCCCCGGCAAAACCTCGTCGGTCTGGAAGCTGTTGAACACCGCTCTGAGTTCTGGATCAGCAAAGGCCGCATCATAGGTCGTGTGGCCGGCCAAGGCGCCGAGATAGCACAACGCTGTGTGTCCGCCATTCAAAATACGGATCTTGGCTTCCTCATACGGATCGACGTTTTCAACGATCTGCACACCGCTCTTTGACAGGTCCGGGAAATGCGCCTTGAAATTGTTTTCCAAAACCCACTGGATATAGCTTTCGCCGTGAACCGGGCTCAATTGCGCTCCAGGAAACAATTCGTCAACTTCGCTATCCAATTCCGGCGTCGAGCGTGGTGTGATGCGATCCACCATGGAGCAGGGAAAGCTGCAACTATGCTTGACCCAGGACAGCAGCTCGTCGGCACCAATCTGCTCCAGATAGGCCAGCAGGTTTGATTCCAAAATCTTTCCGTTGGACCGGATATTGTCGCAACACAGAATGTTCAGCGGCGATCCAATGCGCTCCATCCGCAACTTCAGGGCGCTGGCCAGGTAGGCATAGACGGAAGTCCCCTCACCTCCCGCCAATTCAGCCGCGATTGCCGGGTGGTCGAGATTGAGAGTCCAGTCGTCTTTCAAATAGTAGCCGCTTTCGGTGACCGTAATCGTCACCGAGTGCACGCAGGGACTGGTCAGAATTTCTTCTGACTTGGTCTTCTGTTTCGACCAATCCAGAAACTGGCAATGGGCGCGCACCAAGCGCAATTCCCGTTGACCGTCCGGTGATGTGGTCTTCAGCAGGTAGCCACCATCGGCCTGTTGCGCGGCTTCAAATGCTTCGGACTCGCTGGCCCGCAGATTAACCGCCGCGATGCCCCAGCGCAGATCACCGGTCTGTTCCAGATAGTCATCAATGTAGACGGCCTGATGGGCCCGGTGGAAGGCACCATAGCCCAGGTGAACAAAGCCGATCTGGCACTTTGACCGATCGTATTTGGTCGCATAGAGACCGTCGGCGCGGCCAACTTCCTCCGCAGGTATCATGCTCTGGCCTCCCCATTTGACGCCAACTCGCGCATAGCTGTCTCGCGAAACTCCCTTGGCGTCATGCCCTTCATCTTCAAAAAGTGACGATTGAAATTCGCCAGATTCTGGAAACCCACCTCAAAACAAATTGTCGAGATCTGATCATCTGTCGAATAGAGCATCGAGCAGGCCTGGCTGACCCGGACCCGGTTGACGAATTCAACAAATCTGTTGCCGGTCAGACGCTGAAAATTCCGTGAAAACGCCGGGGCGCTCATGCCTGCCATTTTGGCCGCCTTGTCGACAGAAATCTCCTGCGCGTAGTTGGTTGTTATGAAATCCACCACATCGGCGATGCGGGCTTGCTTTGAGTTGCCCTCCGCCTGAACCATGCCGGCCACTGACAGCGGTTTCTTTTCAGCGTGTTCATTAACCCGGACAAGAAACCGCAGGAAGGCGACAATCCGCTCAGCTCCGCGGGTATTGCGAATGCGTTCCAGATGCCCGCGTGCGAAGGTTGAATTGAATCCTGTGAACTCAATACCGGATTTGGCCAATTCGAACATGGCCTCCATTTCACGGAATTCAGGAAACGCCAGAGCCAGTTGATCGACACTTTCCTGGCTGAACTGTACCAACATGTCCCTGATTTCCACCGGTTCGGAATAAGCCACTTCGTCGGTGATCCAGTTGTGCGGCAGGTTTGGCCCCACCAGGAACAAGGAGCCCGGCTTGAATTCACCGATATAGTCGCCAACAAAAGTCTTGCCGCGCGTTGCGACGATCAGATGCAGTTCGTATTCGGCGTGGCTGTGCCAGCGGCACAGGTCGGTCGGCCAGCCATGTTCGAGATACCGGATGGTCTCGGTGGCGCGATCGACATATTCAAACTCTGGTTGGACGATGGACATGGCTACCTCAGTACGTTGCCACCATCGACGCTCAAAGTCTGAGCCGTCATGTATTGAGACTGATCGCTGGCCAAGAACACGGCCACACGTGCGATTTCGTAGGGCTTACCCATATAGCCGAGCGGCACGGCCTCCCCTACCTCGCGCTTCTTCTGTCCGATTTCCTTGCCCTCGAATTTGGCAAACAACGCATCAACATCTTTCCACATCGGCGTGTCAATGACACCCGGTGAAATCGCGTTAACACGGATCTTATGCGGCGCCAGCGCCAGCGCGGCCGACTGGGTGTAGCTGATGATTGCCGCCTTCGTTGCGCAATAGTGGGCCACCAGTGCTTCACCGCGATGGCCCGCCTGGCTCGCCAGATTGATGATCGACCCGGGCTTGCCCTGTTTGACCATGGACTGGGCGCTTGCTTGCATTAGCGCGTAGGCAGCCCGCACGTTCAGGCCGAACAGACGGTCGTACTGATTCAGGTCCGCCTCCAATACCGAGCCCATGTCAAACAAAGCGGCATTGTTGAACAGCACGTCCGGCTGCGCGTCTGCGATCCAGGCCTGACAGTCTTTCAGACCGTCTTCGCTGAGCAGATCAAAGGCCTGATGTTCGCTTTCACAGTCTCCAGCGAATGTGTCGCCCAAATCAGTTGTCAGGACACGGGCACCGAGCTGGGCAAAATGCTCAGCCGTTGCCGATCCGATGCCACCATTGGCACCGGTGACCACACAGGTCCGTCCAGACAAATCTGTAGGGGCGGCCTCAAGGGTCATTTCACGGCTCCAAAGGTCAAGCCCTGCACCAGCTGTTTCTGACAGAACCAGCCAAGAACAACGATGGGGCCGACAGCCGCCGTGGACACAGCCGACAGGCGGCCGAAGAACAGGCCTTCCGGTGCTCTGTTGCCCTCAATCAGTTTCGACAGGGTGGCAGCTTCGGTGGTGGTCAGACGCACAGTCCAATAGGCCTCGTTCCAGCAGAAGATGAAGCAGAGCAACGCCGTGGAGGCGACACCGCCCCAAGCCAGCGGGATGAGGATATCCTTGATTTCGCCCCAGGTATCGACACCATCCATCTTGCCAGCCTCAATGATCTCCTTGGGGATCTCCTTGAAGTAGGTGAACAGCATCCAGATCACGATCGGCAGATTGATCAGGCAGAGCACCACGATGATTAGGAAATGGGTATCGTAGATGTCGAGAAAGTTCTTGGTCAGGAAGGTCATCGGATACAGCACAGCGGCAGCCGGCAGCATCTTCGTTGACAGCATCCACATCAACACGTCCTTGGTTGCCCGGCTGGGATTGAACGCCATGGCATAGGCCGCCGGCACGCCCACCACCAGCGCGAAGATCGTGGCAAAAGTGGCGGTGATGACGGAATTAATGGCGAAGCGCCAATAATCATAATTCTCCGTCATGTTGGTGTAGTTTTCCAGCGTCGGGGTGAAGAAGAACAGGAATTCAGGCTTCACCGCATCAGCGTCGGTCTTAAAGCTGGTGAACACCATCCAGAAGATCGGAAAGAAGAAGATGATCGCCACTGACCAAGCAACGGCAGGCCAAAAGACTTTTGAAAAGGTCGTATTTTGCGAAACAACTGCCATGGTCTTAATCCATCAATGTCTTGCCGACCATCCGCAACAGGAAGATCGCGATAATGTTGGCCAGGATCACCGCGAATATGCCCGCGGCACTTGCCGCGCCGATATTGTTGGTGGCGAATTCGCCGATCAGGTAAGGCAGATTCTTATTGCCGTTACCGCGGCTGACAATTTCAATTTCTGCATAAAGCGACAGGTGAAAGATCGCCTGGATCATCACCACGATGGCAATCGGACGGGCCAGATGCGGGATGGTCAGATAGACGAACTGCGACCAGGCATTGGCGCCATCGAGGATCGCAGCCTCTTTCTGCTGCTGGTCTTCGGACTGCAGCGACGTCATGAAGATGAGAACCGCAAAGGGTGTCCACTGCCAGGTGACCATGATGATCACGGCGACCGCCGATGTCTGCGAGGCGCGGAAGGATATCGGTTCCAGTTCCGGCCACAGCGAGAAGAAGGCACCGAGGACCGGGAATTCACGCAAGCCGGTGATCAGATCATTGATGCCGCCGATCGCCAGACCTTGCAGGCCCAGAACGGGGTCCAAAATCATGTTGATCCAGAGCACCGCGTTCACCGCCGGCATCACGAAGAACGGCGAAATCAGCAGAACCCGGACAATGCCGCGTCCTGGAAAACTGCGGTTGACCAGAACCGCGATGGCCAGACCCAGTCCGACGGTCAGGATAATGATCGAGCAGACCATGAAGACGGAGTTGTAGATCGCCAGCCAGAAACCGTCGTTGTTCCAGACAAAGGCGTAGTTGCCAAAACCGCGCCAGTTATCAAATGAGGGCGATGTCCACTCGGGCCGGTTCAGGCTGTTGAGCACGTAGCGGATGAAGGAGAAGAACAGTGTCATCCCCAGAGGGACAAGCATCCAGAACAGCAGAAGAATGACAGCTGGTGTCTGAAGGAGCCTAGGAAGCGTTCTATTTGCCATGGTGCTATAACCCCGCTAGCAACGATTGAGCGTTGCGAATTTAATTTGGTCAAGAGCTTGTTGCCAAGCCTTGCAAACCTTGCCTGAATTCAGGCGCAGCAAAAGGGTAAGGTTGCTAAGCAAGGCCCGAAAACAGCATCGGGCCTTGCTCAATTGGTCTACAACTTAGTAGTAGCCAGCTTCTTTCATGATGGCGTCTGCAGCAGCCTGAGAGGCGGCCAGAGCGTCATCTACAGATTTGGCGCCGGAAAGAGCGGCAGCCATTTCCTGTGCAACCGCGCTACCGACCTGAGGGAACTCAGGAATAGCAGCGAACTGAACACCTACATATGGCTTAAGATCGGTTGCCTCGGGAGCGGCAGACTCGATTGCAGCCATTTCAGCGGAAGCAAACTTCGCAACTGCCTGGAACTCAGGATAGGCATAGGTGGATGCACGTGTACCGGTTGGCACAGAGCCCCAACCGAATTCTGGGTGATCGGCAACAGCCTTGATGTAGTCTTTAGAAGTTGCCCATTCGATGAACTTCTTGGACTCTTCAGCGTTTGGCGAACCAGCAGGAACAGCCATCGCCCATGCCCACAGCCAGTTGGCGCCGACTGGGTTACCAGCGTTTGGCGACTGAGCGTAAGCAACACCATCGACTTTCAGGAAGGAAGCCGCGATTGTGGCGTCGATCCACATGCCGCATTTGCCTTCATTGTACAGAGCCAGGATTTCGTTGAAGGAGTTACCTTCAGAACCTGGAGGTCCGTAGTTGCCGAGCAGATCAACGTAGAAGTTGATGGCTTTGCGCCATGCGTCGGAATCGATGGTTGGCTTCATGTCTTTGTCGAACCAGGCGCCACCGAAGGAGTTCACCATGGTTGTGATGAAAGCCATGTTGTCGCCCCAGCCTGGCTTACCGCGCAGGCAAGCACCGTAGACGCCGGCATCTGGCTTATGGATCGCGGCAGCAGCTGCCTTGATGTTGTCCCAGGAGTCGTTGTCCTTGATGGAAACGCCAGCAGCGTCTGTCAGGTCCTTGCGGTACATGACCATTGAGGACTCGCCGTAGAACGGAGCTGCATACAGAGTGCCCTTGTGGGACAGACCGTTGCGGATCGCTGGCAACATGTCGCCCATGTCGTAGCTGTCGCTGAAGTTCAGAGGCTCGATCCAGCCTGCAGCACCCCAGATTGGAGCTTCCTGCATGCCGATGTTGATGATGTCGTACTGACCACCACCAGTGGCTGTGTCAGAAGTGACCTGCTCACGCAGAACGCCTTCTTCCAGAGAAACCCACTTCAGAGTGACGCCGGTTTCTTTTGTGTAAGCTTCAGCAACTTTCTGCATGTTGAGCATGTGACCGTTGTTCACGATCGCAATTGTCAACTCAGTTGCTGCAGCAGTCATTGCGGTAGAAGCGGC
>JABSRX010000006.1 GCA_013214695.1 Rhizobiaceae bacterium
GGTCATGGTCACAAACGACGCCTCCGCGGAAAACCTGATCGTATTGGAGGGTGCAACGATAGTCGGCGGTATTCGCACCCGGACCGGCAGGGATACCTTGGAGCTTCGCTCCGGCTCCGTGGGTGGTCAGATCGCTTTGGATAATGGTGATGATGTCGTCATAATTGGAAAAGCCGATGGATCAGATGGGCCGAATCTAAGGTCGATTTTGTCGGGTGGAGGTAATGACATCATCACGGCTTACTCTGGGCAAGTTGTTGCCGTTGGCGAAGTAGATGGATCTGTACAAGGCGATGCTGGCGCCGACAAAATATCCTGGGCGGGTGCATCGGCCGTAACAGTCCGTGGGGACGGAAACAACATTGCTGATCTTCAGGCCGGTGGCGACGATGAGCTTTTCCTGTATTCGGGAGTTGTTGATTCTGTCCTCGGCGACGGCGGCTCGGATACGATCACACTCGACGGAGCCCGCATCACCTCTCTTTGGGGAGATTCCGCACCGGAATATAGACTGGACAATGACGACGGCGACGACACCATCAATTTGCGGTCTGGTATTTTGTCCGAAAACCTTTGGGCCGGAGAAGGCTCCGATACTGTCACGGTCGACGCGAATTTCGATCTCGCACCCCTCACCGGCGTATTGGATGGCGGCGATGATTGGCTCATCGCTGACGGCGATATCGACCAGCTTCTGCTGCACTCTTCGCTGACCATCGAAGCAGAAAGCCTCCTCAACTGGGAAAAGATTGTTGTCACCAATACGGATCTGACCCTGACCGGCGACGCCTTTGTCACCGAACAGGCGGACGGCTATGGCCTGTTTCTGCAAAACGCCGAACTCGATTTTGACGACGGCCTGTCCTTCACCGGAGCCCTTTCGATTGACGCCACATCGACACTCTACGCGGGCACCGAAGATGGAATCGGCATCTACCAATTTATTGGCAATCTCACCAGCAATGGCTGGATCGACCTGCGCGGCCAGGGGACGCAATCGAGAGCCGGCGACGCATTGACCATCAACGGCAATCTGGATGGCGCAGGCCGCCTCTTTCTGGATGTCGTTTTGGATGACGGCTCTTCGCAAGTCGCCGACAAAGTCATTATCGATGGCGCCGCGGCCGGCACGCAACGCATTTTCATCAGCAACGACAACGGCCCCGGCGGCGACACCGGCACCGGACCTGATGATGGCATTCACATCGTCGAAGTCACCGGTGCATCTGATGGCGTCTTCGAACTGGGCGCGCCGGTCGAAGCAGGCGGATTTCGCTATGCCTTGACCCAGGCAGATGGGCAGAACTGGGTTCTGCAATCGGAGGGCCATTCTGGTGCGGTGGTTCTGGCTTCACAAATGCCGCCGAACCTGCGGAACTTTGGCCTGCAGTTGATCGGCAGTTGGTACGAGCGCGGCGGCGGCAGCGGCAGCGGCGACGGGTCTTCAGCCCAGGATTCGGCCACGCTGTCGGCCTTTGACACATTGACCCCACGCTTTGGCTGGGCCCGCTGGATCACCGGGTCGACGTCCGCCGACGGACATGTCCGCGGCGGCGGTTCCGATGAACTGGTGTCTTACGACGAGGAACTTTGGGCCATGCAGACCGGCTTTAACGGCCCGATCGCCAGCTCTTCCCTCGGCACCGTGTCGCTGGGCGGGTTCCTTCACTACGGCCAGGTCGATATCGACGGCACCAACCAGACCATGGGTGGCTCCGTCGGCGCCTATGACACGATTGCCTATGGCGGCGGGATCACTGCGACCATGATGTCTGTCCGCGACGTTTATCTGGATACGGTGGCCACCTACACACGATATGACCTCGACATGCACACCGTCGCCAACGGCTCCGGCTCAACCTCGGCCAATGGGTGGTCGGTATCGGGCGAACTGGGTTGGAAGCTGGCCCTGTCCGAAAACACCAGCGTGACACCCCAGGCCCAGCTGATCCATCAACTGATCGCGATCGAAAACTTGAGCGATCAGGATGGCGTGCATTCCTCTTTCAACAACAGCGACAGCCTTGCCGGCCGGGTCAGCATTCACTTGCAGACTTCGCCGAAGGCGGGGGTGCGCGTTTCCGGCGAGGTGGGCCTTGTTCACGAATTCCTCGGCGCCCCAAAGGTCGCGGTTAGCGGCTCGGAATTTGCCTTGAGCTTTGAAGAGACAGCCTATTTGATCGACCTTGGAGTGCAGTGGGACTGGGGTTCGGACATGACATCCTGGATCGAGGGTGGCTATCGCGCGAGCTTCGATCGTGGGGACCGCGAGAGCTTGAGCCTGACCGCCGGCATCAAACACCACTTTTGAGAATGCTGGGCTGGCGCGCCCCGGATGGACCTCTGGAGGCCAACAGTCGAACCCCTCGGTCAATTTAACGCCGCAATTTTCCTTTTAATGCCGTTTGCTGACACGACGATGCGGATTAACGGCTCATTAACCTGTTTTGTTGAGCGGCAGTTAAGAGCCTTTGGTTATCAAATGGTGACCATTGTCATTCCAATTTGATCATTAATTAGGAGTCCGGCTGATGCGCCTGACCAATATGACCTCATCGACCACCAAATTCGCCGTTGTCCTGCCGCTTGCCGCCATGCTGGCAATCGCTGGTTGTGCCAAGAAGAAACCGCTTCCCGACAACGCCGCGCAGNTGGGCCTGAACAACAACGGTGCAACGCCTGGCACCACGCAGGATTTCACCGTCAATGTCGGCGACCGCGTGTTCTTCACCACCGACTCGTCCACACTGACGGCCGAAGCCCGCCAGATCCTCGACCGNCAGAGCGTTTGGCTGAACAAATACAGCCAGTTCGGCATCACCATCGAGGGCCATGCTGACGAACGGGGCACCCGCGAATACAACCTGGCGCTCGGCGCCCGCCGCGCCGCAGCGACCAAGGATTATCTGGCCTCACGCGGTGTGAACCGCGGCCGCATCAAGACGATATCCTTCGGTAAGGAACGTCCGGTGGAAGTGTGTAACAACATCTCCTGCTGGTCCAAGAACCGCCGCGCGGTGACCATCTTGGGCGGCGGNAACAGCTAAAACCCGCTGCATATCCGGATCATCGACCTGTCGGGGGCTCAATTCGGCCCAGATTGTGTTTACAGTGCCAATTCAGACAGGTCGAACCAGGGGGAATAACATGAGACCAGCCTTTGTATCGCTTGCCGCGGTCCTCATTGCCGGTGCCACAACCGTCGCCCATGCGCAGCGCATGGTCCCGCCCAGCGACGTGCCTTCACAGGTGCTGTTGGCGCAAAGTGAAGAATCGTTTCGGGTCAACCAACTCGAAGAGCAGGTGCGCCAGCTCAACGGCAAGGTGGAGGAGCTGAATTTCCTGCTGCTGCAATTGCAGGAAAAGATCCGCCAGATGGAAGAGGATTCCGAGCTGCGCTTCCAGGAACTGGAAGACAAGCAGTCGCAATTGGACGATCCCTCCCGCAAACTGGCCGACACGACAGACCAGGAGCCCGACCGCCTGGGAAAGTCTGAACCGTCCGAGGAGGATTCCCCCTCGGACGTAGCTGGCGCCGCCGGCAACGAGTCTAGCGGCGAGACGGCCGCAGCCGCCGCAGCCGCCGCAACCGATGCTGAAATTGAAACAACCGATCTGCCCAAACCGGCCGCCGAACCGCGGGCTCTGGGCACGCTGACATTTGACGCCGACGGCAATGTGGTTGATTCCAGCCTGCCAAAGCCAAAGCGCCTGTCCGGCCTGCCCGGCATTTTCAACGATGGCATTGAGGGAGCCGTGGAAGCGGCCCAGTTTGGCACTACCCCGCAGGAAGTGCTCGGGGCCGCCAAGGGCGAAATGCAGGTCCGCCAATTCGCTCGTGCCGAACAAATCCTGCAGGCGTTCTTGAAGGCCTGGCCGAATGACCCGGAAGTTGGCCGCGCCAAGTTTTATCTTGGCGAAAGTTACTTCTGGCAGCAGGAATTCTATCGCGCCGCCGACAGCCATCTTGATGCCCATAACAACTGGCCGGAGGCCGAAACCGCCCCGGACAATCTGCTGGCGCTGGGCCTGGCCCTTGCCGGGCTCAATCAGCGTGAAGTTGCCTGTGCCACCTATGCCGAAGTGCTCAAGCAATATCCCGAGGCAGAACCCCGCATCGGCATGCGGGTGCGGGACGAACAGGCCGCAGCCAGGTGCTGAGCAAGCCGGACGCCAAGCGTGTGCAAGACCGACTGTCCAATGAGCGCCCTGCCCTTGTTGCCGTGTCGGGAGGCAGCGATTCCGTCGCCTTGCTCCACTGGCTGGTCGATGAATATCCAGGGGCGAACCTGCATTGTGCAACGGTTGATCATGGGTTGCGCCCGGAAGCCGCCGACGAGGCGCGCTGGGTCGGCCAGTTGGCGCAGCAATTGGGCCTGCCGCATCAGACGCTGACATGGACACCGCCCGCCTCGGCCACCTCGGCGGATGCTAGAGAAGCGCGTTACCGTCTGCTGCACCAGTTGGCGCTTAATATTGGCGCGCAGGTGATCGTGCTTGGGCACAATCTCGACGATCAGGCCGAAACCGTTTTCATGCGGGCGCTGCGTCTTCGCCAGGACAGCGACACGCGCGGCCTCTCAGGCATTCCCCCCTGGTCCAGCTATCATGGCATTGATCTGTGGCGCCCATTGCTGGACCGGACCCGCCAGGACTTGCGCGATGATCTGGTTCAGCGGTCGGTCACGTGGATTGACGACCCCTCCAATCAGGATCTGAATTACGAACGGGTTCGGGTGCGCCAGCTGTTGAACAATCAGAACGGAAACAGCGTTCCCAGCAAACAGCAGCTTGCCCGCTTGGCAAATCTGTCCGGCCGTATGCGGGTTTGGATAAACCAGTACGCTGCGGCTTGCCTGAAGAGGCAGGTCAAAGCGACCGCTGATGGGGCCTTCCTCTTCGCCGTCGACCCGGGACAGCCTCGATTGATTGCCCAAGGGGTCTTGTCGATCCTGATTCTCGCTGGTGGCGGTCAGAACTACCGGCCGCCTTCTGCCAAACTGATCGCCATTGTCGAAGCGGCTCTCAATAAAGCGCCGCTGCGGACGACCCTGGGGCGTTGTTTGGTGCGCAGCAAACAAGGCCGCATCACGGTTGAACGGGAGAACAGAAACCTGCCGGAACGGCCAAGTCGTTTGGAGAAAGAGACTTTGTATGACGGGCGATGGTTGCTGAAACCTGCCCCCCATCACGAGGAGCCCGAGCGCACACCCTATGTAGAAGCCCTGGAAACCTTTCGCCCCTGCTACGACGATGGTCTGCACGCAGCCCTGATGGAGCTGCTTGATTCACCCTGTCGTTCAACATAAAGCGAGGAATTGACGCATGTCGCGTCTTTCGCCTTGGCATTGCCCATCGGGCAACCTATCTTGGACCCAACAGGCTGACATGCAGCCGAACCAAACGAACTCTGATGTGGCTGAAGCCGCACCACAGGTAGGAAACACTTAGATGAATCCGAATTTCCGCAATTTCGCGCTCTGGGGCCTGATCGCACTGCTGCTGATCGCCCTCTTTCAGATGTTCCAGTCGCCATCGTCCCAGCAGCAATCGAGCGAAATCGCTTATTCCAAATTCCTGGAAGCTGTCGAGAGCAACCGGGTCCGTTCGGTCACCATTCAGGGCGACCGCATTACCGGCACCTATACCGACTCGAGCATGCGTTTCTCCACCTATGCGCCGAATGATCCAGAGCTGATCAAGCGCCTGGAAGAACAGAATGTCGAAATTGCCGCCCAGCCTGTGACCGATGGTCGTTCAACCTTTGTTGGTATGTTGATCAACTGGTTGCCGCTGCTGCTGTTGATCGGTGTGTGGATTTTCATCATGCGCCAGATGCAAAGCGGTCAGGGCAAGGCCATGGGGTTCGGCAAATCAAAGGCCAAGCTGCTGACTGAGGCCCAGGGCCGGGTGACATTTGACGATGTGGCCGGTGTCGACGAAGCCAAAGAAGACCTGGTTGAGATCGTTGAATTCCTCCGCGACCCGCAGAAGTTCCAGCGCCTCGGCGGCAAGATGCCTCACGGCGTGCTGCTTGTTGGCCCTCCCGGTACCGGTAAAACACTGACCGCACGCGCCGTTGCCGGCGAAGCCAATGTACCGTTCTTCACCATTTCCGGTTCCGACTTTGTGGAAATGTTCGTCGGTGTTGGTGCCAGCCGTGTTCGCGACATGTTCGAACAGGCCAAGAAAAACGCCCCGTGTATTGTGTTCATCGACGAGATCGACGCCGTTGGCCGCCATCGTGGCGCTGGCCTTGGTGGCGGCAACGATGAACGTGAGCAGACACTCAACCAGCTGCTGGTAGAGATGGACGGCTTTGAAACCAACGAAGGCATCATCCTGATCGCGGCGACCAACCGTCCAGACGTTCTGGATCCGGCATTGCTGCGTCCCGGCCGTTTCGACCGTCAGGTGGTGGTGTCCAACCCAGACATTATGGGCCGCGAGGCGATCCTCAAGGTGCACGTCAAAAACGTGCCTTTGGCCCCCAATGTCGACCTGAAAGTCATCGCCCGCGGTACGCCTGGTTTCTCCGGTGCTGACCTGATGAACCTGGTCAACGAGGCGGCCCTGCTGGCTGCCCGCCGCGACAAGCGACTGGTGACGGCGCAGGAGTTTGATGACGCCAAGGACAAGGTGATGATGGGTGCGGAGCGCCGCTCCATGGTCATGTCCGAAGAAGAAAAGCGCAATACGGCCTATCATGAGGCCGGGCATGCGCTGGTCGCGATTTCCGTACCGGCATCGCACCCGGTCCACAAGGCAACCATCATCCCGCGCGGCCGCGCGCTGGGCATGGTCATGCAGTTGCCGGAGCGTGATCAGATCTCCATGTCCTATGAAGAGATGACGTCGCGCCTGGCCGTTATGATGGCAGGCCGCGTCGCCGAAGAACTGACTTTCGGCAAAAAGAACGTCACTTCCGGTGCCCAGTCCGATATCGAGCAGGCCACGCGCCTGGCCCGTGCGATGGTCACCCAGTGGGGTTATTCCGATAAGCTCGGTAAGGTCGCCTATGGCGAAAACCAGCAGGAAGTGTTCCTTGGCCATTCCGTCGCTCAGTCGAAGAACGTGTCGGAAGAAACCGCACAGATCATCGACGAAGAGGTACGCCGTCTGGTCGACGAAGGTTTTGCCTGGGCCAAGAAGATCCTGACCAAGCGCAAGAAAGACCTGGAAACGCTGGCTCAGGGCCTGTTGGAATACGAAACCCTGACCGGCAGTGAAATTGACGACCTGTTGAGCGGCAAGCCGCCGGCCCGCGATATGGGCGATGATACGCCGCCATCCCGCGGCAGTGCCGTGCCGAAATCTGGTGCGAAGTCGCCAAAAGGCAAGGAAGAAGGCGGTCCTGCTGGGGATATGAACCCACAGCCTTCTTGACGCCCACGTCAAATCATTTAATCGAACCTTAACTGAGGCGATGGCATTTTAACTATGCCATCGTCTTTTGGTTTTGGGGTGCGTTCAACTGGCTATAATCCAGACGGACACAATTCGTCACAAATTGTGACGTGCGACCAAGATGACGGTACGTTAAACAAAATCAGCCTGTCACAGGCCAGTTACCCGAAAGCATGTGGGGCCGGGTAACACTGGGTGCAACGCGGAACAGTATATTATGAGTTTAGATCGCAAATATTTCGGAACAGATGGCATTCGGGGATATGCCAACAAGTCGCCTATGACGGCAGAAACCGCCATGAAGGCCGGTATGGCCGCAGGCGTTGCGTTCAAAAGAGGCGACCATCGCCACCGTGTGGTGGTCGGTAAGGACACGCGTCTTTCCGGATATATGATCGAAAATGCCCTCGTCGCCGGTTTCACCGCCGCTGGCATGGATGTTTTCCAGTTGGGTCCTGTTCCGACGCCTGCTGTGGCGATGCTGACACGCTCGCTGCGCGCCGACATTGGCGTGATGATCTCGGCCTCCCACAATCCATACCACGACAACGGCATCAAGCTGTTTGGCCCGAATGGATTCAAACTGTCCGACCAGATCGAACACGAAATCGAACGCCTGATGGATCAGGACCTGACCCATCAACTGGCTTCCGGTAAAAACATTGGCCGGGCGAAGCGTGTTGATGGTGTCGATGACCGCTACATCGAATTTGCCAAACGCACACTGCCCAAGCAGATGTCGCTGGAAGGTCTGCGCGTGGTCATCGACTGCGCCAATGGGGCGGCCTACAAGGTTGCACCAGCCGCTCTCTGGGAGCTTGGTGCCGATGTTGTCACCATCGGCGACCAGCCCAATGGCACGAACATCAATGCGGAATGTGGATCAACCCACACCGCCACACTGGCCCGCAAGGTCAACGAAGTACGCGCCGATATCGGCATTGCCCTCGACGGCGATGCGGACCGCGTCATTATTGTCGACGAAAAGAGCAACGTGATTGATGGCGACCAGCTGATGGCCCTGGTGGCCCAATCCTGGAAAGAGCGCCAAACCCTGTCGGGTGATGGCATTGTGGCAACCGTCATGTCCAATCTCGGTCTTGAGCGCTTCCTGTCCACTCAGGGTCTGTCGCTGGCCCGCACCGCTGTCGGCGACCGCTATGTGGTCGAGCATATGCGCAAGAACGGTTACAATGTCGGAGGCGAACAGTCGGGTCATATTGTGCTGTCGGATTATGCAACCACCGGTGATGGTCTGGTTGCTGCGCTGCAGGTCCTGTCCGTGGTTCAGGCCTGGGACAAACCGGTCAGCGAAGTCTGCGCACGCTTTGAGCCGGTGCCACAGGTTCTGAAAAATGTTCGCTTCAAATCGGGCGAACCCTTGAAGGACAAGCAGGTCATCGAATCGATCGACGACGCGCGGGCCCGTCTGGCCAATTCAGGACGCCTGGTCATTCGCGCATCCGGCACCGAGCCGCTGATCCGCGTCATGGCCGAAGGCGATGACGAAGGTCTGGTGCACGAAGTGGTCGACGATATCTGCGCAACTCTGCGCCAGGTTGCGGCCTAGCGTCCCTGCCAAAGACTGTACGATTGACTTGGGGAGCAAGTCTTGTTCAATAGCGACTTCTGGCCACCCTATTGAACGGCTCCCATGTCAAAACTCTTTTCACCCGCTCAACTCGGCTCGCTGACGCTCGACAACCGCATTGTCGTTGCGCCGATGTGTCAATATTCCGCCATCGACGGCACGATGACCGACTGGCATTTGATGCATTTGGGTCAATTTGCCGTGGGCGGTGCCGGATTGGTTCTGGTCGAAGCCAGCGGTGTTGAGGCGGAAGGGCGCATCACCCCGGGCTGCCCCGGCCTCTACAATGATGACAACGAAGCCGCCATGGCGCGGGTGATCCAATTCTTCCGCGACTATGGTGCCGCCAAGATCGGCATCCAATTGGCCCATGCCGGACGCAAGGCCTCTGCTGATCTGCCCTGGAATGGCGGCGCGGCACTCACCGAAGAACAGGGAGCATGGGAAACATCGGCCCCTTCCGCCCTGCCCTATGCTGACGGCTGGCACACGCCCACGGCGCTGAGCGATCAGGGTCTGGAACGCATCAAGCAGGCTTTCGTTCAGGCCACCGAACGGGCTGTGCGACTGGGGTTTGATGTGATCGAAGTCCACGCGGCACACGGCTATTTGCTGCATCAATTCCTGTCGCCGATTTCCAATCAACGCGATGACCAATATGGCGGCTCGCTGGAAAACCGCATGCGCTTTCCGCTGGAGATCTTTGCCGCGGTGCGTGAAACTGCCCCCGACACAGCGGTCGGCGTGCGATTTTCAGCGACCGACTGGGTCGAAGGCAGCGGCTGGGCCTTGGAAGAGGCGACCCAATTTGCCACCGAATTGAAAGCGCTTGGCTGCGATTTCATCGATGTTTCTTCAGGCGGCAACAGCCCGCTGCAGAAAATCCAGGTGGGTCCCGGCTATCAAACCGGCTTTGCCGACCACATCCGCCGCGCCACCGGGCTGACCACAATGGCGGTTGGCATGATCAGCGATCCGCGCCAGGCCGAAACCATCGTCGCCACCGGTCAGGCCGACTTCGTCGCCCTGGCCCGCGGCATGCTGTATGACCCACGCTGGGCCTGGCATGCGGCTGAAGTTCTGCGCGCCCAGGCCACCTTCCCGCCGCAATATATGCGCAGCCATCCAACGCTTCAGGGCGAGCCGATCCCCGGTAATCCCCCCAAGAAGTAGGGCCACAACCGCAGGGCGCGCGGTTCCAATCAACCGGTCTCGTGCGCCCGCGCCAGGTCGATGAAGGCCCGCAGGGACCGCGGTACGAACTGCTGCGCTGGATAGACGAAAAAGGCCGATATCGGATCGCTGACGACCTCGGGCAGCACCTGAACCAGGGGACGCGCGCGATAGGCGCCGATGAAGTCCGGCAGCACGCCAATGCCGGTTCCCTCCTCGATGAAGGCCCGAACGGTCTGCAGGTCGTCACATGACAGGCGGCTTCGGTCAGCGAGGCCAAAGTTCTTCTCGTCCAGGCCAACAATCTTCAGCAAGTCTTCCGCACGGCTCATGTGAACCAGCCGATGACTGGCAAGATCCTGGATGTTTTGTGGCGCGCCGTGTTGCGCCACATAGTCCTGAGAGGCCCACAGGCCAACGCGGGTATCGGCGTAGCGGCTCACCACCAACGACGAATCTTCNANTTCACCNCTGCGNATGGCCAGATCAATGCCCTCNGCCACCAGATCCACCCGCCGGTTGCTGACCCGCAGATCGATCGATGTCTTGGGATAGCGCTCAAGATAGGCTTCGATCAGCGGAATCAACTTGAACTGCGCCAGATCCGCTGCCGCGCTGATCGTCAGCAAGCCGGTCGGCTCCTGCGATTGATCGGCCAGCTCCCGTTCCGCCTCGGACATTTCGGCCAAAGCCCGCACGCAGCGCTCGTAATAGGCTTTGCCATATTGGTCAGGTTCAACTGCCGCGTCGTGCGATGCAGCAGCGTAACCCCCAAACGCTGCTCCAGGCGTGCCACCTTTGCGCTGACGGTCGAGACCGGCATGCCCAGACGTTTCGCCGCCGCCGAGAAACTGCGGGCGTNAACAACCTCGGCAAAGACATCAATGCCATCCAGTTCCATGGCATGCCCACCCAATTATCCAATATATTGGAAAGTTATTACCAATCTTTCCACCTAGTGGATAGAGCCCTGCGCCTTTATGTGTGGATCAACAATGGCCCACACGGCACACGCAACCAAGGAAATGACATGACCAGCGACAAGCCCTTGCCCACCTACTTTATTTCACATGGCGGCGGCCCGTGGATCTGGGTGCCCAAAATGCGCCAGACGTTTGCCCATCTGGAACAGTCGCTGAAGGACATGGTGGCCGAATGGGACGAGCGGCCCAAAGCCATCATGATGGTCTCCGGCCATTGGGAAGGCGATGAGATCGAGGTTATGGCAACGCCGAAGCCACCAATGGTCTATGACTATTACAACTTTCCCAAGGAAACCTATGAGGTCGTCTATCCCGCAGACGGCGCGCCCGACATCGCCGCCCGCACGCTGGAGCTGATCCACCAGGCCGGGTTCAAGGCCAGCCTGAACACCGAGCGCGGCTACGACCATGGGGTCTTTGTGCCGATGGCTGCGATGTATCCAGCGGCCGATATTCCACTGTTTCAGGTGTCGATACTCAGCTCCTACGATCCGGTCGCCCATTTCGAACTGGGGCGAGCCCTGTCGGCCCTGCGCCGCGAGGGCGTGATGATCATCGGCTCCGGGCTGAGTTACCACAACCTCAAGCATCTCGGCCCGGAAGCGGCGGTGCCGTCTGCGGCATTCGATGCCTGGCTGAACGATGTCATGCAGCTTCCGGCGGCAGAACGCCGGGCCAAGCTGGAAGACTGGGACAGCGCGCCCTATGCCCGCATGTGCCATCCGGAAGAGGATCACCTGGTACCGCTGTTCGTGGCGCTCGGCGCCGCTCAAGACGAGGTTGCCACCAACATCTATCAGGAAGCCGACCTGATGGGCGGCATTTCAGCCTCCGGCTTTCGCTTTGGAGCTCTCTGATCAGTCCTGCTTCAGTGCCGCATCAACGGCGGCGTTGAACTTGTCCAGCGCGCCTTCGAAACGTCCGAAGGTGAGCTGCTCATTGACGCCCAAAGCCATGCCCGACTGGATCTGCACGCCCAGCTCGAAGTCTTCTTCCAGCGTCTTGACCGTCAGGGCATGGTTCTTGTCCCAATAGGATTGCTGCTTTTCGGTCAGCGGCTCGGGCTGCGACGGCCGCAGTGTCACGCAGCGGATCCGTGTCTCGTCGACGCCAACCGGGAAGAACTGGATCAGCACCACATGGTCCGACTGGACCAGCCAGGCCGAGTTCGGAAACAGGTTGTAAAGCACATTGGCATGGTCACGGATGCGCCAGTGCTTGCGTGGCACTTCCACCAGTTGATCCACCATCACCCGGGCCAGGATCGAACGAATGTGATTGCCGAACATGCGGTAGGTCGACAAGTTGTCGTGAAACAGCGCGCCGATGGTCTTGGCGTGGGCGACACGGAAATGATAGGCCTCCAGCCCACCCTCGACCACGATCTTCCAGTTGCAGCGCCACAGTTTCTCGTCCTCGGCATGGACCTCGTAAGAGGCGAAATCCAGCCAGTCGAGATCGGCCTGCAGCGGTGCGAGACTCGTTTCAATCGTATCATTGGACGCTGCTTCGCCGATCTGGCACCAGATCCAGCCGGCTTTCTCCAGGCAGGTCACGCGCTTCAGCCCATAGGCGTCAAAATCCAGATCGGGAAACCCCTGTTCGCGATGCGGTGCGGCGATCAGGCGGCCGGTATTGTCCCAGGTCCAGGCGTGATAGGGGCAGGTGAATCGGTGCTTGCAGCCGCTTTCTGCCTCGACCAGCCGGGCGCCGCGATGGCGGCACACATTGTAGAAGGCATGCACCGCACCGTCGCGGTCTCGTGTCAGCAGGATCGGAATGCCAAAACAGTCGCGCTTCAGGAACGAGCCTTCCTCGGGCAGCTCGCTTGAATGGGCGAGCAAAAACGGCTGTTTGAGAAAGATGGCGTCGCGCTCGGCAGCAAACTGCGCGTCGCTGATATAGCGCTCGGCCTTTGAAAAACTGACACTCTCGGCGAGATAAGCCGCTCCCTGCTTGCGCAGCCCCAGCAGTTCGTCGAGCAGTTCCACTTGCGTGTCGTGATCCATCTTTATCTCCACCTTACCGATCGGTAAGTATATGACTTACCACTTGGTAAGCTGTCAAGCCTTTGCTATGGCTGGTGGATGAGCACAAAACTTCCCAACACTAAGCAAACGCTGGTGGCCACGGCGCTACAGATGTTTGCCGAGCGCGGCTACGACGGCGTGTCGATTGCCGAGATCGCCGGTGCGCTGGGCATCACCAAGCAGGCGCTGCTGCATCATTTCGGCAGCAAGGAAAAGCTATATGGCCAGGTGCTGCAGGAGCTTTCGGAGCGGTTTACCACGCTGATGCAACCGCATCTTGCCGGCCAACAGGCGCCGGCGGAGCAATACCGCGCCATCATGCGGGATCTGTACCGCCACATGCAGAGACACAAGCACGATGCGCGTCTGATCCTGCGGGAACTGCTCGACAACAAGCCGCGTATTGAGAACAAACAGAAATGGTATTTGCGGCCGTTTCTGGAGACGCTGGCCGATCTGATGCAGCAGTTTTCGCCCGCCGGATCGCTGACCAAAGCCGAAGCCTTCGCCCGCACCTATCAGATCGTCGGCGCGGTCAACTATTTCGCGGTTTCCGATCCAACGCTGAAGAAGATGTTCGGCCAGGAAACCTATGGCGATGTCGAGGCGGTGTTTCTGGCGCAGTTGGAAGCGTGGGTGGCGGAAAACGTTGAGCGCTGACCAGGCCGATTGGACAAGTGAACTTGTCACCCGCTTCTGGACGAATGAGCGCACATCAGTCCACAATACCCGTGCATGTTCAAACTCGCGGGAGCCTTCATATGAAAGTTGTATTGGCGAGCATCGTTTTGCTTATCGGATTGAGCAATGCATTTGCTCAGCAGACGATCGGACAGTTTGCGTCGTTTGAACGGGCCAGTGAACCTATCCTGATGGATCCCCACGACCTGGAAATCGGACCGGACGGACATCTCTATGTCGCCGACAAGTTTGGGGCACGCATCACGGTTTTGAACGCCGAAACATTGGAGTTGATTGAATACAAGAATACGGGACAGCTGCCCGGTGTGCATGACATTGATTTCGATGCGTCGGGCCGCGCAATTATCGCTGTCACCGGCGCCGGTGTGGCGCTTGTCTTCGACGACTATGTCAACAACAGCAAGACACCAACTCTGGCCTTGCCCGCGCCCCGAACGGAAGGAGCACTGGCGCACTCCAACGGCCGCTTCTACGTCATGGCCAGTGGTACGGGAAACCTTTTGGCTTACCAGGGAGACCAACTGGTTGCCGCGGCATCGGGCCATCCGGGAGCTCACGATGTGGCTGAAGCAAAGGATGGCAGCATTTGGCTCGCCGACAATTTCAACCGGCGATTGGTGAGATACTCACCCGACTTAGAACGCCTTCAGATCATCAATCATGCCAAATTTGGTTTTGTCGGACCGCGCTATTTGGACATCGATGAATTTGGCCGGCTGATTGTTGCAGATCAGGACGCCCACCGGATTCTGATGATCGATCCCACGGGAGAGGACGGCGGAACCTTGATCGGCGTCATCGGGTCGGGAACACCGGATGTTGGCCCAAATGTTTTTGATGATCCCGAAGGTGTCGAGATCCATGGCAATCAATTCTACTTTGCCGATTCCGACAACAACCGAATTGTCAAATATACGGTCGTTACGAATTGATGGATCACGGCCCCAGGTCAGTTCCGCCCGGAGTCCCGCCTCTTGCGGCGTGATTGCCATGACAATGTGTCGATGTCATTGTCGCCGTCAGAAGTCGGCCTCAGCCACCTTTGCCAAGGAATTCTCAGAAATGACGCTGCGACATGTCACAACAGAATGACGATACTCCGATTGATTTCTGGGAGATCTATGATCATGCGCCTGACATGCATCTTTCGGTAGAGGCCGGGACCGGACGCATTCTGGAATGCAACCAAACCCTGCTGGACAATCTGGGATATGACAAACCAGAGGTCCTGTCGAAGCATGTATTTGATATGTACCATCCAGACGAACTGGAAAAAGTGCGCGAAAATCTGCAATCCTTCTCGCGAGACGGGAAGCTCAAGCACACGGAATTTCGCGTTCTGAAATCCGATGGGTCGACCCTCGAAGTCAGTTTGAAGTTTTCCGCTGTAGCCGATGAAACCGGCAAAATACTCTACAGCAACGCCGTTTGGCGCGACGTCTCAGAAATCAAGACCATGCAGCGAGCCCTAGAGGCCGAGAAACGCCGCACAGAAGACGTGCTGTTGAATGTGCTGCCCAGGTCAATTGTCGAACGGCTGAAATCGAGCCCTGCCGTCATTGCTGATGACGCCAAGAATGCGACCATTCTGTTCTGTGACATTGCTGGTTTCACGCAGCTGTCGCGCCAACTCTCTCCGGAGAAACTCATCTCATCTCTCAATATCGTATTCTCTGAATTCGATCATCTGGTCGGTTTCTATGAACTGGAAAAGATCAAGACCATCGGCGACGCTTATATGATTGCGTCGGGCGTGCCGGTGGCAAGGGATGACCACGCCGAGGTTGTCGCCGATCTCGCACTTGAAATGATGCAATGTGTGGCCCGGCTGAACGATATTCTGGACACGCCAATCGAAATAAGGATCGGCATCGAATCCGGTCCGGTTGTGGCCGGGGTGATCGGCAAAAAGAAGTTTGCCTATGATCTGTGGGGGGAAAGCGTCAACACCGCTGCGCGCATGGAATCACACGGGGTGATCGGTGAAATCCAGGTGGGCCCAAACGCCTATGATTTGCTGAAGGATCTGTTCGAGTTTGAAAGGCGCGGCGAGATTGAAGTAAAGGGAATTGGTCAACTTGCGGCCTATCTGCTGAAACGCAAAATGGCAGATTCATGACCTTGGCTTGATCATGCCAATCCGCGTTTCGTGGTTCCCACACTACATCGTTGACGAGCAAGACAGTCCTCGCGTCGCTGACGCCATCGGGCTTCGGTACTGATGTGCCTTTGCCCGTCGAATCCTTTTTTTTTGGGCGGTCATAATTGGCCCAGACGGCTCTTCCCAGTCTTGCAATAAACGATTGCAGACAACGGGCGTCGATAAACCCCAGACGGATGGTTCCGTCTGAGGCCGCGAGGGGCGACTCGGCGCTAATGCGCCACCCCCGTGGCGCGGTTGCGAAGCGGCCTGCACGAGCGCAAACCAAATCTGTGCCCTTATGACCCCACCTTCTCGGCAGACCGGACAGGCCGTTGTTTCGCCGCACCGCCCGGCACCGAGGTCGCCTCGAGCAGCGGTGAGCGGAAGCCTTTTGGTTTCAGCGCCAGCACCGAACAGGTGATGCGGTTGAATATGCCTTCGGCCGTGTTGCCGATGAAGAAGCCGGTGACGTCGGTGCGGGTGACCGAGCCCATGACCAGCAGGTCGATCCTGTTGGCCTGAGCAAAGGCCGGCACCGCCTCACTTGCATTGCCCCGATGCAGATGCACTTTGCAGGACGTGGAGCGATCGGTTTGAGCGGAGACAATCTGCCTCAATTGCTTGGCGCGCAGCGTGCGCTTGCGGGTGCTGATCGAGGCGTATTCGCCCGGTGAGGTTTTGATCAACTGGCTCTCAAGCAGCGCTGATTCCTCCTGCAGGCTCCAGGCATGAAAGACCCGCAACTCACCCTGTTGACGGGCCGTTGCCGACACGGCGCAGTTCATGATTTCCTGGTTCAGGGTGCGGCTGTTGGCCATGCCGGTTTCGGCTGGATCGATGGCCGCCATGATGCGTGCCCCCCGCTTTGGCAGCGGTTGATTGATGATCCAGACCGGGCACGGGCATTTGCGGATCAGATGGCTGTCGAGACCCGGCGCCACCGTCAGACTGGCGGACGCATGCCAGTCCGACGCCTTGATCACCAGATCATGCTGTTGGAGGATCACCGCCTTGACGACCTCGACAAAGGGCAGACCATTGACCACCGACGCGGTCACCTGAAGGCCCTCTTCCTGCAATTCATCGGCCATCGCTTTCAGGCGCAGATGGTGGTGCTGAAAGATCTCGTTCTGCAATTGCAGCGCCGTATCCATATTCAATCCAACGAGGATGTCGGAAATATCCGCCTTCTCAAAATCAACCACGTCGATCAGCGTCAGCCGACCATCATTTTTGACGGCCAGGTCGCGGGCACAGTCGACCGCCCAATCGGCATTGCTGTTTTCGTCACAGACAACAAGAATGTTCTTAAAGCGTTGCATGGTTTCTCCTCTTGGTGATTGATTGGTTCGCCCGTTTGAGTGACCAACCTCCCGGCACACTCAAACGGGCGAGGCGCCAGCGGACAGCATCTGTAAGCGCAGTTTTCGCGGGGTCTGGATTGCGCTGCTGACCGCTGACACATTCGAACCGGATGTCTAACCCGGTGACGACCCATCACTGCCGCTCTCCCTTCCGGAGAACTGCCAAGCGCCATACAGAAGGGCTGCGATAATAGGGCTGGCGGCCAGAACGACAAGAAACTCAAATAGGGTCACGGAACTCTCCTTCACTAAGTTGTGGCCTCGAGATGGGTCGACAAGCGCCGCCATGCCAATTGATTGTTGGACCAAATCTGATAGATGTTATCTATCAAGTTTGAAAAATGAGAAGACTGTGCCTTCACTTCGCCAACTTGAATATCTTGTCGCCCTGTCGCAGGAACTGCATTTTCGCCGCGCCGCGGAGCGGGTGCATGTCACCCAGCCGACGCTCTCGGCCCAGTTGCAGGAATTGGAAAAACGGCTGAAGGCGCCGCTGATCGAGCGCGGTGTCAAAGGGGTGATGCTGACGCCTCTGGGGGTGGAGGTAGCAGCGCGGGCCCGCAATGTGCTGGCCCAGGTTCAGGACATTCGCGATCTCGCCAGCGCCTCCCAACATGGCTTTGACGGCACAGTGCGGCTCGGCGTGCCGCCGACGCTCGGGCCCTATCTGCTGCCCCATATCGTGCCGCATCTGCACACCACCTACCCGTCGATGAAACTCTATGTGCGCGAAGAACGGCCGGGCAACGCGGTGACGCAACTGCTCGCCGGTAGCCATGATCTGACCATCGTGCCGCGCCCGGTGCAGAATCAAGACGTGGTGGTGCGACCGCTGTTTGCCGAGCCGCTGCGGCTGATCTGTGCGCCGGACCATCCCTTGGTCGAGCGAGAGCAGGTCAGGCTGAAGGATCTGGCCGGTGAAAAGGTTTTGGCGATGGAAGCCGGTCACCACCTGCATGACCGGGTCAGTCGCCTGTGCGAGGAATGCGGCGCCGAACTGCTGCGCGATTACGAAGGCACCAGTCTCGACACGCTGCGCCATATGGTCGGCATGGGGGTTGGCCTCGCCTTCCTGCCCAATCTCTATATCCACTCCGAGATCCGCAACCGCAACGAGGGCAGCGTGCTCAATTTGACCGGGCCCAGTTTGACTCGCGAGATCGCCCTGGTCTGGCGCAGCACGGCGGTGCACGGCGAGTTGTATGGCGAGATGGCCGATCTGATCCGCCGGGTTGTCGGCGAGGAACTGGCGATGCTGGCCGGATTGAACCGGGTCGATCGATAGAGAAATTCTATCGCCCCCCACACCAGAGTCTATTGGACCTGACAGGATTGCGCCCGATATCAGGGCCAGTCCGTCCTATGGCAAACAGACATGAAAGGTGGTGCCGATGAAGTTTTTTGCAGCCCTGGTCTTGGTCACACTATCGATTGGCGCGTCGGTCGCCGTCGGCTCGGAGACGCCCAACACCAACCCGAAAACCCAGCCCCACGGACTGGGCCTGCTGATGGACACGGACAGATCGCCGGTCGGTTCGATCTACGACAACAGCTCAACGACGACCTGAGGGGCCGCCGCTGGCGGCGCCGCGCGAATGACACAATCGACGGTTCGGCACTGACCTAGGCGATTTTCTGACTATCTGGTTTCGACCGCTTTTTGACCGCCTCAAAATCAATAATCTCCGCGTGCCCGCGGCCATTGTTCTTGGCGGTGTAGAGCGCCTGATCAGCCTCCCGGAGCAGTTCTGTCGCGCTGATCGCCTTGTCCGTCCACACCGCAACACCAATGCTGGTGCCAACGCGCACGCTCATCTCGTCAATTGAGATTGGCCGCGACACAACCGAAACAATCTGATCGCAGAGATCAGCGACCTTCTGCCTGTCGGTTGCGTCAAAAATCAAAATCGTGAACTCGTCGCCGCCGACGCGTGCGACAACGCCCAGCTCTCCGACCACGTCACCAATGCGCTCGGCGACGGTTTGCAAGACCAGATCCCCGGCATGGTGTCCCCAGGTGTCGTTGATCGGCTTGAACCGGTCCAGGTCCAGGCACAGGATCGCCGCATTTTGCTGCGCCTGCCGATCGATGACCTGCATCAGGGCCTGGTCCAGCTTGGCGCGATTTGGCAATCCCGTGAGGGGATCATGAAAAGCCAGATAGGCGCTTCTCTCTTCATTCTCCCGCAACCGGTTCAGGGCCTGTCCGTATTTGAAGGAAAACAGGATGAGCACACCGGCCAGCAGGGCCAGCGTGGTCAGTTTCAGCGGTTGGCTGGCCTGCCAGATTGCGGTGGACGGCTTGGCCACGGTCCAAACAGCAAACAGGTCGTTGCGTGATGACAGGGACAAGCTGTTGGTCAGGTCGGCGGCGGCGCCGTCGGCGGCTCTCACAATTTCAAACGACGTCAGACCCAGCTTGGTGCGCACTTCGCTGAACAGCGCCGCGCTGAGCGGCTTGCGGGTCAGCAGGACATAAGGGTTGCCGGGCGGAAGGATCAGGCCTTCGCTGGGCACAATGGCCTGCGCCATGACAATGCCGATCTCACCCCCCGTCAGGCGAAAGTCATAAGCATAGATTTCGCTGCCGGACCGCACCGGGGCCTCAGTAAATTCAAACCCGCTGCGGGTTTGGGTTCTGGTCTCAAAATACCGTTCTGTGGTCGTCGCAATCAGATCGCGGCTCTGTTGGACCAAGTCACTACCTGCTTCGGGCTGCAGAAGCTCAGAGCGCTGCACGGTGACGATCGGCTCGCCTGCCGGCGCGATGACAATCGTGTCGTGAATATCGAAGTCTTCCCAGAGCCATTCGGCGATCTCGCGCCGCACGAACCCTCTATCCAGGTCGCCGCTTACGGCTTCGATCGTCGCATCCCAATTGGATATCTGCGATTGATCCCGCGCCATCAGTTCAACCTGACGACTGATCTCATTTTGCACCAGCGCCGTGATGTTCTTCTTGTGGGTCTGGTCGGCAATGGTGGCTGCGGAGTTCAAAATCAGAAAACCCCAGAACAGGAACAAGGAGAACGCCACGGCGCTTGCCCCATACAATATCCAGGTCAAACTGATCTTCTGTTTGATGCCCATTTACGCCTCCACTGTCCCCACCGTGGCCCAGTGTGACCGACTTTGGTTAAGGAACCTGAAGGGCCGTGGCCAAAGTAGAATCACCCGACAAGTCTACGCTCAACCCTGTAGGGGTGGCCAGCTTGGCATCGAGGCGTCCACCGATGGACCCAGGCCGGTCAGTGTGCTCGATTTGACCGGGCCTGGCCTGCAAGGCGAGACCGTTGGAATGAAACGGGTTGATCTCTGAAAGTAGCTCGACAACGACTTGTGAGCTTTAGGGGGTAAAACAGCCTCGCCGCGACTTGTCAGTTCCTCATCAGCAAGATTGGTCCAAACTTCGTATCCATTAAAACTTGAACAGCAACCTAAGTCCGGCTTCCACCTGTCTCTCCGCCTTGACCCTGCCTTGATACACATTGTTCAAGTTAGCAGATGTGTGTTGGAATGTTTCTCCACCACCGTTGAAGAAGGTTGCTCGCAAATAGGGTGCGAATACCAAATTGCAAGCCATTTCAATGAATTGGCAAGCAGGTAAGTTCAAAGCAGCCCCGACCGAAAAACCAAGACGGTTGAAATTGCCCGAAAAACTATTGTTCACACCGCCGCCACCTGATTCGTCGGTTGAGAAGGTGTACCGGATCTGTTCCAGGGTGAGACCACCTTCAACGTCAATAGAGTAGCACTGGAACCGGGTGATACATCCACCTTCAAACGGAATCGTGGTGCCAACGCTGAACCGCAATGCGGTTTCGGGCTCTGCTGAAACTCGGGTGTCGTTCCCAGCGGTCGGATGGAGGTTGACGGTGATGATTTCACCGCGGCTGCCAAGAAAGGCAGCCCCTTCCAAGCCAAAGTACAGGGGTAGCGTCTCGAAAGGCGAATACAGAAATCCAAATCCAAGAGTCGGGTTAGAAAATGTCGTTCCGTTGGCAAAGTTGCCACCAAACCCTGGAGCAAGTGCCGCGTCGTAACTGCCGAGTTTCGAGCCAATTAGAGCATAAAACGTCAGAAGCTCCTGGGCGCCGGGCGGCGGGCTCGGATCGGCCTCCTGCTGAACAACAGCATCGGGCTGTGGTGCGGGATCTTCGCATGGCAGTTGGTCACACTCCAGCAATTCGGCATCGAGTTGCTCAAGTTGCTTTTCACTTTTCTGCAGTTCCTCCACGGCCTCGCGGCCCGATTTGATCAGCTTGTTGGCACGGATCAGAATTGCATTGGCTTTTTTCAGCCTTTGCCTGTCCCGCTCAACGCCATCCACGCCGGGTCGTGTTGCAAGTTTTTCAATACGCGCACTTTCACCGGAGTAGTTTGCATAAACCCGATACAGGCGGCTGCCTTCGCCATAGTCATTCAGGTAAGTCTCGCGCAAATCATTATAGCGGCTGCCCAGTTGGTTTCTGCGGTCGGCAAGCGCTTTGCACTTCTTGCAAATTGGCTGCACCACACGCTGGAACGGCGGTTTACGAAGATTGGGAAGTTTGGGTTCGCCATCAAGCGCCAGGGTGGTCAGTTGAGGATCAAGGGTGAAAATATCCTCTGGATCGTCGGCGGCGTCGTTGGGGGTATTGAAGGAAACAGCCGTCCTGTTGTCAAACAGGGTGTCGCTCTTGCGAAATGGCCCGCCAGCAGCTTTCCAGGCTTGAGCCTTGTCGTCTTCTTCCGGGCAGCAAATGCAGGGTCCGCTGAGTAAGGTGATATGAAAGGACGATGATCTGCCGCTTCTAAGATTTTCTCGCGCTTTCAACTCGTTGACTGCAGAATATTCTCCGGGCAGGTAGGCGGAATCGCCAACGATTGAATAGGAGGAGAACAACAAGCCACCTCGCGCCACCGACTATCTCACGGATTCGGCCGTTCTGACTTCAACAATGGAGGGCGAGGCTTTCTTAATACAGGATGCGCAATTGGGAAGCTTATCAACCAGGTAGTGCAAACGCGTGGGAAAACCATCCCTCGCCAATTTGACCTTGAGTTCGGCCTTCAGCTTGGTGGCAAGTTCCACATCAATGCATGATTCTTTCGGACAGGCCGGGTTTCCCGCATGGGCAACCGCCGTCAGCAAAACAACGAAAACAAACGTAATAACGACTCGCAACACTTCCCCAGATCCCCGGCTGTCATCCACCTGCTTATTCTGAATTGGCCGGTGCAGTTTTGTCCAGCCGCTTTGGGCAGCCTCGATATTTCCTTGGGGAAAAGTTTGTTGCGATGTTTGCGTTTCGTCGGTCCGCGTATGGGTTCACATCGCCAAAAGGCAGCCGCTTCTTGTTTGGCACCCACCCAGATCGGAGGTGACGCCTCGAAAGCACCTGCGGAACGGACAGGGCGGACACGGGCCAATTTGAAAGTGGTGGGGTGGGGATGACACTCAAGAACCAGTTTGGACCGTGCCGCAGCCGGACTGGGACGATCCAGACACGGGGTGAGCCCGCCGCCCGCCGCCCGCCGCTCGCCGCTCGCCGCTCGCCGCTAGACGCTAGACGCTAGACGATGGGGGCGCGTTCGCCGAGGATCCAGCGGGCCACGTCATAATAGTCGAACACCAGCGCCAGGCTGGCGATGACAATCAACAAGACGATGGCCGCCGAATAGATCTTGCCGGGCGGATCCGTCTTCAGCCGCCGCCACAGCACGTAGACCATCGGGGTCCACAGCACCACGTGGACAATGCCGAGCAGCCGCACCATGCCCATTTGCGCGTGCATGAACACCATGATCGCGATCGTGGCGACAATGGTGCCCAGCACGTAAAGACCGAGCTTGCGGGTGGTGGCGCCGATCAGCAGCGCAACGGTTGAGACGAACAGGGAAATGCCGATGATATCCATCCAGATCTGCACCCATTGGGGCAATTGGCGAACATCGGCGTCAAAGGCTGAAAAGGCGTCCATTTGTTTCCTCTCCCTAAACGACATGGCCGGGCAGCAACCTTATCGGTACGGCCCGGCCAAGACCAGAAGGGGTTCCTGTTTATCCGCTTGTGATTTCACCAGGTGCGCCCTAAAGCTGCTCACCTCAACTGCGAATGGAGACCCGAGCGATGACCCCGGCTGAACAGATTGCCTATGTGCGGCGCTATTTTCAACTGATGTCGGCGTCTGATATCGACGGCATCATCGCCCTGTTTGAAGACGATGCCTACGTGCTCTCACCGTTTCTCGGCAAGATGGACGCGACGGCCTTCTTCAAGAAGCTCGGCAATGCCTCGCAGTCAAGCAAGCTGACCGTGCATGACGTACTGCTCGGCGAGAACGGCCGCTCCGCCGCCGCCTATTTCGAATATGACTGGGTTCTGATGAGCGGCGAACAGATCGTTTTTCAGGGCGTCGATTACTTCACCTTCGGCACCAATGACCGCTTCGCCTCCATGTCGATCTTCTACGACACCCATCCGGTGCGCGAAGACGTCGGCGACAAATACGCTTCGGCCTAAACGTCTAGCAGTAGCCCTCGGCACCCAGCCACTGGGCCCGCGTGTAGCGGTCGCCATAGGCCCAGCCGACCGGCAGGATCTTGTCGATGGCAGCCATATCATCAGCGGTCAGGTTGAGCTCCGCCCCGGCCATCAGCTGCAGCAGATGTTCCGAAGACCGTGTGCCGGGGATCGAGAACAGATGGTCACCCCGGGCCAGCACCCAGGCCATCGCCAGCGCCGGTGATGTGGTTCCCATATCCGCTGCCAAAGCCTTGAAATCATTGACCTTTGCCATATTGCGACTGAAGTTCGGCTCGCTGAAGCGCGGGGTGTCATAGCGGAAATCCGTCTTGGCAAAAGTCGCCGGGTCCGGGGTTTCCTGGGCAAAGATGCCGCGGCCCATCGGCGAGAAGGCGACAAAAGCCGTGCCCAGCTCCTCGCAGGTCTGCAACATGCCGAGATCGGGATAGCGCGACCACAGGGAATATTCATTCTGCACCGCCATCACCGGGCCGCATTCCCAGGCACGGCGCAGCGAGAACGGGGCGATTTCGGAAAAGCCGATGCCTTCGATCTTGCCCTCCTGCTTAAAGCGCAGCAGCGTCTCCATCACGTCTTCAATGTCGATGTCCTGCTGGCGGCGGTGGATGTAATACATCTGGATCTGCTCCACCCCGAGACGCCGCAACGATTTCTCCAGCTCCTCGCGCAGATAATCCGCATCGTTGCGGAACCAGCGCTCTTTGGTTTCCGGATTACGGTAAAGACCGCCCTTGGTGTGGATCGCAAACTTGCCGGGATTGTCCTTGATGAAGCGCCCGATGATCTCTTCCGACAGGCCCATGCCGTAGACATTGGCGGTGTCGAGAAAGGTGATGCCGCCATCGAGGGCGGTCTTCAGCGTTGCGCGGGCCTCGTCCTCGTCGGTCGGGCCATAGGCACCGGCAATGTTCCAGCAACCAAGGCCGATTTCAGAGACAAGCGGACCGTTGCGTCCAAGCGGGCGTTTTTTCATGTGCGATTCAGGGTTGGGCGGGATTTGATGCGCCGATTGTGCGCTAAGGCCGCGGCTTTGCCAAGGTGCCAGAACCAGTCTTGCTCTAAAGCACCTGCAGCACGTGAATGAAGCCCAGGATATCGTCCTTGTCATAGACAAATCCGGCAAAGGGCGGGCTCACCTCGATCGGCTTGATCAGACCGGCCGCTTCCTGCTCCGCCAGCTTGTCGGCAAAGCCATAATCCTCAAACACGCTCTGGCGGATGTTGAAGATCGCATAGCCGCCGGGCCGGGTGATGCGCACCAGCTCATCGAGGCTCGAGGACGGCGCATGTCCCTGGGTGAAAACACCGGCGCTAATGAAGGCGGCGAAGTGATCGTCCGGCCAGGGCAGTGTCTCGCCCAGCACCGCCTGTTGCAGATCGTCATAGCAACCGCGGCGGCGGGCGATTTCGAGCATCTGATCCGACATATCGGTACCGGCCAGGCCGGTATAGCCCAGCGCTTCGAGATAGGGGCCGCTGAGGCCGGTGCCGACGCCAGCATCAAGGATCGGGCCATCGCCCTTCTTCAGATAACGGGCGACAAAGGAAGTGATGTAAAACGGCAGAATGTAACCCTGCTCCAACAGGTCGCGGTCATATTGGCGGGCCCAGTCGCTATAGGCATCGGCCAGTTCATCCCGGTTCTGGGCATCATAGACCCGCTGCAGCATCTTTGAATTCGAGCTCATGATTTCCCCTGCTCAACTGGACCGGCGATGCCTGAGCATAGCCCATCAGGCGGCGAATGCCACGGTCTGTGCAGTGGTATCGACCGCTGCAAACAAAAAGCCCGGCGCGAGGGCCGGGCTTTGAATTCATTTAAGCTGTTGGGAATTAGGCGCTTTCGGCGAAATCCATGTCTTCGACTTCGCGCAGCACATAGCCGCGGCCCCAGACGGTTTCGATGTAGTTCTTGCCGCCGGTCGCAGAAGCCAGCTTCTTGCGCAGCTTACAGATGAACACGTCGATGATTTTCAGTTCCGGCTCGTCCATACCGCCATACAGGTGGTTGAGGAACATTTCCTTGGTCAGCGTGGTGCCCTTGCGTAGGGACAGCAGCTCCAGCATCTGATATTCTTTGCCGGTCAGGTGGACGCGCTGGTTGTTCACTTCAACGGTCTTGGCATCCAGGTTAACTTTCAGATCGCCTGTGGTGATAACCGATTCAGCATGGCCTTTCGAGCGGCGCACGATGGCCTGAATGCGGGCAACCAGTTCGTCCTTGTGGAACGGCTTGGTCATATAGTCGTCGGCGCCGAAACCGAGGCCGCGGACCTTGTCTTCAATGCCGGCCAGACCGGACAGGATGAGAATGGGTGTCTTAACCTTTGAAAGGCGCAGCGTCCGCAGAACCTCGTAACCGGACATATCCGGCAAGTTCAGGTCCAGCAGAATGATGTCGTAATCATAAAGCTTGCCGAGATCGACGCCCTCTTCCCCAAGATCGGTCGTATAAACGTTGAAGCTCTCGGACTTCAGCATCAGCTCGATTGACTGTGCGGTGGCGCTGTCATCTTCAATCAGCAAAACTCGCATTTCATTCCCCTTAAAGGAGCGTCCCGACCGGTACGGTTACCGGTTCTGGAGGCCGTTATCTCTAAAAACTCGAACTCAACGCTATGTCGAAATGGTTAACAAAAGATGATTCTTAATGGCAAGTACTTATTGCAAGAATCTAGAACTATCCGACAAGACAATGAATTCATTGACTTTTATCCAATTTTCAAAAGTTAATGCGTCCCAGCCTACCAACCATTTGGCCCTAATCGCCGCACATTTTTGACAAATCGGCTGAAAACCAAATCAACTGATTTGCCCCTCATGGCGCGGCAATTGGTATGGTTTCCTTCATCAGTATTAACCAGCCAGGTAAACGACGGGTTAATGGGAAACGAATTCGAAAGCTTTGTGAAGAAATTCTTGCGCTTACGACAGGTGCCTCAAGCAGATCAAAGCAAAGGCACGTCGACGATCAGCAAAAGTCCAGTCGTTCCCGAATTCTGAAATATGGCAAACAAAAGCCGTCAAACTGCCCCGCAGATCGGCTCGGCCTATATAGAAGCGGTTAACGCCAACAAAAATGTAGGCCGGTATGTAAATTTTTAACAATCAGCGGTCATAGTGCGAATTCCGGTGTGCGTTTTTCTGCCGGGGAGTAGCGGAGTAATGAGTATGAAATCGCGTGAAAGCGTCCTTCGTCTGAAAAGATTTCAGGTGCAGGAAAAAGCCCGCCAAGTGGCGCAAATCGAGACGATGGTCTCGCAATTCCAATCCATGGCCGACGATTTGGTCTCCCAGATTGCCTACGAAGAAAAGAAGGCCGGGATCGACGACGTCAATCATTTTGCCTATCCGACCTTTGCCAAGGCGGCCCGTCTGCGTCAGGAAAACCTGCAGACATCAATTCAGGACCTTTACGACCAGCAGGCCGCGGCCAAACTGGCGCTTGAAGAAGTCCAGGAAGAGTTGAAGAAAGCTGAAAAGCTGGAAGAGCGCGATGGCAAGTCCATCGAGCCGGAGACTCCCAAGACCTACGAACAAGCAGGCATGATCGGTTAGCCACCGCAGGCATGATTGGCTAGCCTCCGCGGCAGCCGAACAGCACACCTCATCAACGATGCACAGCGCCGTCAGCGGCGCTGTTTGCGCTTCCGCAGCGAGCTCCGCGGCGAGTTCTGCAGCGGCTTAGCGTCCAAAGCGCTCTTCGAAAGCCGCGATCAGGGCCTGGTAATTGTCCGACGGCTGTTTGCCGTAGATCAGGCCGTCCAATTTCAGCCAGTCCTGGGCTGAATCCACCCAAATATGGCCGACCGGCGCCAACCAGCTCTTATCATCCAGCGTTCCAGCCTTGATGCTCGACGTCGTGTCCGTTCCCCTGCCCCGATGAATGACCCGGGTGCCGCATTTCGGGCAGAACACGCCTTGCACCGCATTGGGTTTGCCCGCATCGCGCTCGAACGTGGCGTAGTCGCCGTCAATCTCCACCCCGTCAGCTGGAATGCGCAGCGACATGCCAAAGGCGCTGGACGCCTGGCCCTGGCATTCGGTGCAATGACAGCAATAGAGCGTGCCCGGCCGTTTGGTCACCCGGTAGCGCAGCTCGCCGCATTGGCAACCGCCGGTCAGAGGAAGCGCGGGCATGGATGTCGGTTTCATGGGGCCGTCCACTTGCAAAAGGGTGAGTTTCAGCCGTTTGGTTGGCGAGACTAAGGCGCGTCCCGCACCACGGCAATAAACAGGGTGCCAAACTGATCGAGTTTGCTGCGGCCAACCCCCTTCACCTCGGCGAATTCTTCCAGCGAAGTCGGGCGCCTGGCGGCCATATCGATCAGCGTCTTGTCCGGGAAAATGACATAGGCAGGTACACCGCGTTCGCGCGCCAGTTCCAGCCTTTTTGCCTTCAGCAGTCCCAGCAGGTCCATATCCCGGCTCGACAGGTCAGCCGCCGGGGCGGCCTGTGACCGGCCAAACGCACTGCTGCCCGCGGCGGCGCCGCCGCCGCCGGCGCCGCCTGCTGGGCGTCGTTTCAGCGCATGCAGGGTGTCAGCGCGGTATTCAAACGTACCCTGCCCACGGCTTAACGCGTTGCCCTTGTCGGTGATCAACAGGCTGGAATAGCCGGCAATGTCGATCTCGAGAAAGCCGCCGGCAATCATCTGGCGCACAATGGCCTGCCATTCCGGCTTGGAGTGGCGCATGCCGCTGCCGTGACACTCGAGCTTGTCATGGCGCACTTTCAACACCTTTTCGGTCTCAGCACCGCGCAGCACGTCAATGATNTGGGCCTGCCCATAGCGTTGACCGGTCTCGAAGATCGCCCCGAACACCAGTTCGGCATCGTCCGTGCCATCGATCAACTCAACCGGATTGAGACAATTGTCGCAATTGCCACAGGGCTCGATCTCATCGCCAAAATAGGCCAGCAATGTCTGGCGCCGGCAGTTCTGGGCCTCGGCATAGGCCACCAGCGAATTCAGCCGTGAGATTTCACGGCGCTTGTGGTCCTCGTCGGAATCTTCCTGTTCGATGAATTGCCGCCGCATGCGGATATCGCCAGCGCCGAACACCATCATCGCGTCAGCTGGAGCACCATCGCGCCCGGCGCGGCCGATCTCCTGATAATAGGCCTCAACCGAACCGGGCAGATCGGTATGAAAGACGAAGCGCACGTCGGGCTTGTCGATCCCCATGCCAAAAGCGATGGTTGCCGCCACGACCAGATCATCCTCGGTGACGAAGCGGTTCTGACGCGCCTGCCTTTCGTCGCGGTCCAGACCGGCATGATAGGCAGCCGCATTGATGCCGTTGGCGCGCAGCGCCTCGGCGCATTCCTCGGTCTTTTTGCGCGACAGGCAATAGATGATGCCGCTTTGGCCTTTGCGCTCGCCGACATAATCGAGCATCTGCTGTTTCCAGCTCGCCTTTGGCGCGACGTTAAGGGAAATGTTCGGGCGGTCGAAACCGGAAACGAAGGTGGTGAACCTGCCGGCAAACAGGCTGTTTTCAATGTCGCGGCGCGTTGCCTCATCGGCAGTAGCGGTCATGGCAGCGATCGGCACGTTGGGAAAGCGCTGCGACAAATGCCCGAGCTCGGCATATTCGGGCCGGAAAGCCGGGCCCCACTGGCTCATGCAGTGGGCCTCGTCGATGGCGATCAGGCTGATCGGCAACCGGCTGATCGCCTGCAGCATGCGCTCGGTCATCAGCCGTTCGGGGGCCATGTAGAGAATTTTCGTTTCCCCGCGGGCAACCCGCTGCCAGGCGGCGACATTGGTGTCGCGGTCCTGGGTGGAATTGATCGCATCGGCGGCGACGCCTGCCAGCCGCAAAGCCGCGACCTGATCCTGCATCAAGGCGACCAGCGGTGAGACAACGATGGTCAGGCCCGGCAGAGCGAGCGCCGGCACCTGAAAGCAAAGCGATTTGCCGGCACCGGTTGGCATGACAGCGAGCACCGACGTGCCCGCCAGCAGGCAATCGATGATCTCTTCTTGTCCCGGGCGAAAGCGGTCATAACCAAAGACCTCCTTCAGAACCGCCCATTTGGACGCATCGAGGTCATCGTCAAATTGCGGCGGCTGTTCATAGGTTGCAGAAGCAAGCGCAGACATGGAGGAAGGATTAGCCAGACAGAATCACTTGTCGAGCCTACCCGCTCTCAACCTGCATTAATATATGATGATTTTTCGCAAAGCGGGCTTTTTTGCACCTCTTTGGAATCAAACGCCGCGCATTTCGGTGTTGGGCCGTGAATAGGCAGCGGCCGATGATCGCTTCCATTCGACCAACAGCGTCTTGCGCGGTTTCGGCAAGCGTTGGTCCAGCACCTCATAGCGGGCCAGTCGATCAAGTCGGAAAGAGCGAAAATCCTGGCGCAAAGTGCACCAGGCGGCGAGCACCGTTGCGCCGTCGAAGAAACTGATCAGCACCGGCCAGATGGTGCGCTCTGTGACGGCGCCCTTCAGATCCTCATAGGTGATCGCCACCTGCCGCTCCAGCCGCAGCGACCGCCGCACCAGATCCGGATCAATGGCCAATTGTTGTGGCGCCACAAATTGCGGTGCGAACAGCGGTGTGTCGATCAATACGTCGCGCAGGTCCTTCGGTACCACGGCGGCAATCTTGGCAACTGCATCCTTGGCCGCCCGTGACAGGGAGTCGTCGACCCGGCCGTCCAGCATGCGCGCACCCAGCATCAGCGCTTCCAACTCGCTGGCGTTGAACATCAGCGGCGGCATGTCATAGCCCTCTTCTAGCACATAGCCGATCCCGGCCTCGCCGCAGATCGGCACCCCCGAAGATTCCAGCGATGCCATGTCGCGATACAGCGTGCGCTGCGACACCTCCAATTCCTCCGCCATGCGCGAGGCGGCCACCGGCCCATTGGCCCGGCGCAATATCTGGATGATCTGAAGCAGTCTGTCGGCACGTCTCATGGAAAAAGATTACCCCAATTTCGATGCTGACACCATGTTGTCAGCATGCTGACAGTATACTGACAAGAATTCAGAAGACTGGAGCCTCGCTATGAACACGTTACTGACCTTCAAACCCGCCCTTGGCACCGATTGTCCGAGCCCGATCGGCATTAAGGCTGAAGCCCTGCTGGTGATGAGTAAACTGCCCTTCACCAAGGAATTTGGCGATATACTCAAGGCACCGCGCAAGAAACTGCCGGTGCTGCGCGCCGGATCGGAACTGATCCCTGACAGCGCCCATATCCAAACCCATCTGGAGACTGTCCATGGAGTCGATCTTGATGCCGGTCTCGACGCTGGCCAGCGCGCCACGGCCGCCGGATTCCGCCGCCTGATCGAGCATCACCTGTATTTCCTCAACATGTATTTTCGTTGNTACGAGCACGGTGACGCCATCAAGGAGGCTTTCTTCCGCGATGCGCCAGCCCTCATTCGCGGCATGATCTTCCGCAAGGTTCAAAAGAACATCTTCAATCTGCTACACCTGCAGGGACTGGGCCGCCATACCCGCACGGAACTGATCGAATTTGCCCGCCAGGATCTGGAAGCGATCAGCGCGCAATTGGGCGACCAGCCCTATTTCCTCGGTGACAATCCCAGCAGCATCGATGCCAGCTTGTATGGCGCTCTGCACAACATCATCGACTGCGATCTGGAAACGCCGGTCAAGGCGCTGGCCCTGGGCCATCAGAATTTGGTCGATTACTGTGTGCGTTTCCGTCAGACTGTCCTGCAATGACCGACCAACTACCCCCCAATATCGCTGAGGCTTTCGCAGCCTATGATGATCGCACGCAGGATCAGTTGCGCGCCTGCCGTGATCTGATCTTCCAGGCCGCGGCGGACAATTGCGAGATCGGCATCCTCACCGAGACCCTGAAATGGGGGCAGCCGTCTTATCTGACGGAGTCAAGCAAGTCGGGGTCCACCGTGCGGCTTGCCACCAGCAGCGATGACCGCCCCGCCCTGTTCGTCCACTGCGCCACGGATCTGATTGAACAATTCAAAACCTTCTATCCCGACACGTTTGATTACCAGGGCAAACGGGCCCTGGTAATCAAATCCGAGATCGGGTCGGTGAAGGCTGAATTACGCCACTGTATTGCCCTGGCGCTGACCTACAAGCTGCGCAAGAAATCCAAGGTCTAGAGCGAAAAGACACAAAAACACCTTGAAAACCCGCCTCCACTACCAATGAATGAGGCTGT
>JABSRX010000060.1 GCA_013214695.1 Rhizobiaceae bacterium
GAGATGTTCACCCGGTTGCAGGGTTTTAGTCTCCGCGGTGTTCAGAAACGTGCGGGCCAGGCGCCGCGGCAGCAGCGGCATGTAGAAATACAGGAACAGTTCCTCATCCGGTGTGAACCGCTGAAAGTGGGTCATCAGAATGTTGCGTGAGATCCCGACGATCGAAATGATGATCCAGCTGGTCTGGATAATGGCCGAGGACATGTTGAAAGCCGTCAGCAGGCTGATCATAACGCAGGATGGCGCCAGAATGTTGAGAACCGAATAAGCATAGCTGTCGCCCTTCAGTACCCCCAATTGCAGCAGCGCATAGGAGCCGAGATAGACGCCAGCGCCGAAAATTCCAATGAAGTGGACGATTTCTTCCATTGTGAACGGCATGCCCTGTCCCCCTGGCTTGTCTTCCGATATGCATACGAATCGCCAACCAACCCATTGGCGCGCGCTCGGTCGGACCATAAGGCTAGTACGCCATGCGTTCTGTGAACTGGAACACAGTTGCGGATATTTCTGGTGCTAGGTCCTGGGTTGAAGCTGCAAGGTTTTGAACAGATCTGGCGCCACCGCGTTAAAGCGCTTGTTGAAAATGCTTTGCATTTCCCGCGTGGCGAGCTTCTTTTCGTAGCTCGATGTGGTCGATGAGCCCCGCACGTCACGCAAAAAGAGGATATTGTAGCTATAGGCATCGCCTGTTTCGGGATTCAAATCCAGCTCCCGGTCGCAGGCCAGACCCGGTTCAGCTTTGCAAGGCACATGTGTGTTGACGCCCTGCTCCAGGTGCCGCAGCTCATGCACGATCACCCCTGCAATCTGCACCCAATTGGCCTTATCCAGCAGAATCGGACTGAGCTCGATGATCCGTTCCTCAAATCGGGTGCGACCGGCCAGACCAAACAGGATATTTTGGCTGAGACGCGGCTTCAGCTCTTTGGCCCATTGGTAATAGCTGGGCGTTGCCGGCCTTCCGGACATGACCAATTGGGCTTCATCGATAAACCGGATCGCCCTTGCCAGGCTCGCCTCATTGGAAGGACAGGCGAGTGTGTCAGAATTCTTCCAGCCACTGCCCAACTGAAAATCTCGCTGAAGTTTGACTCGCCAATAAGTGTCCAACTTTTGGCATTCCGAAGGCGAGATGCTGAAATCATTGGTGTGTGGGTAGACGAAGGCCAGATAGCCGGCACCCAAAGCAACCGCCGACCATAAGAGAAATCGAAGCTCACTTTTGACTTGCCGATGCACATTCATAGAATTGGCCATGACCAAGAATAGCGCCCAAAAGGGACTGTGTCTTGGATCAGGCCGTCGATTGGCCGAAACAGCCCAAAACACAAAACGAAGGGATCGGGATGGCACTTAGACGGATCTTGCTGCTGATTCTGGTCATCGCATGGCTGCCCACATCCAGCGCGGCGCAACCCACCATCACGCCACCCAGCCAGCTCGACGATGGTTGGCGTGTTGGCACGTTGAAAGACGCCAAGCTCGATCCTGCGGCCATTGCCGAGCTCATCGAGATGATCGATGTTGGCAGAACAGTGCCCAATGTGCATGCGCTGCTCATCGAATCTCAAGGTCGGTTGGTGTTTGAGCGATATTGGCCAGGCGAGGACCGAAAGATGCGCACCGAACTCGGTCTCGTGGATCATCGCCCGACCACGCTGCACGACATTCGTTCGGTCTCCAAGAGCATCACATCGCTGCTGCTGGGCATTGCTCTGGGCCGTTCGGCCGACGGCAGCGTAAACCGCCCGATCACCGGATTTTTCCCCAACCGGTCGGGTCTCGACAAACGGTTGGACCAAGTGACACTGCACCATGTTCTGACCATGCAGGCCGGGCTCGCCTGGAACGAAACCATCGTGCCCTATGACGACGGCAATGACTTCGTGAAACTGTTACGGTCGACCGATCCAATCGGCTTCGTCTTGTCAAAGGAACTGCGTGACCCGGCCGGGACAAAATGGAACTACAATTCCGGGCTGACCGATCTGACGGCCGGGGCAATACAAAACCTGACCGGGCGTCTACTTACGCAATTTGCAGATGAGGTTCTTTTTGGTCCACTCGGCATCGGCGAATATGAGTGGTGGCGGCCTGAAGCCTGGCCGAAAAACGGTATTCCAAGCGCCGGCGCGGGATTGCGCATGCGGGCCCGTGATATGGCGAAATTCGGTTCACTCGTCCTACATGACGGCCAATGGAACGGTCAGCAGATCGTACCCAAAGACTGGATCCTGCAATCGACAGCACCCCATGTCGAAAACCGATGGGGCAAATATGGTTACGGTTATTTCTGGCTGAACGGAAAATTGATCAGCGGCCACAGGACCATCGTGGCTGCCGGTTGGGGTGACCAGCGCATATTTGTGTTGCCCGAAGTTGGGCTGGTGATCACTTTCCTGGCCGGCAATTACGAAAATGGTGGTGGCGAGATTGCGGATCGGATTACCGGGCGCATTTTGCGGGCCCTGCGCAAATAGCTGGCAAAACGGCGAAAAGGCTTGGTATGCAATGCCCATGAATGGCAAAGTGGCGCGCGCAAAGGGGACCCACCATGTTTGAAACACTTTATGTCATCCTGTCAGGCTCGGGATTTGTCCTTGTCTTCGGCCTGATCTGGATGGGTGTTTTGACCCTGCTGTCACGGATGGGTAGTTGGCATGGTCTGGCGAGGGAGTTTCCTGCAACGGGACGCAATCAAGACACCAACAGCAAGATGCACCGTTGGTGCAGTGCCAGAATGAGCTTTCTGGTCAATTACAACAATTGCCTGACGCTGATTGTTGGCGAGCGCGGTCTTTACATGCGCACCAACATGTTCCTGCGCTTTGCCCACCGACCGATTTTGATTCCACGCGACGCCATCGTTGATCTGTCGACAGGATCAAAGCTGTTTTTCAGCTCAACCAAAATCACCTTACGCCGCAACAACGACGCGACCCCAAATGTGATCACCTTCTATGGTCGAGGACTGGCGCCCACTCTGACCCATTGGTTTGGCGAGACAGATAATGGCGACGACGCAGAATAGTCCAGCTTTTCGGCAGTGCTAACCAGCCGCTTGTGCCGCACGCATCTGGCGCTTGCGCTCGATGGGATCGAGAATGCGCTTGCGAAGGCGGATGTTCTCCGGTGTCACTTCGACCAGTTCTTCGTCGGTGATATAGGCCAGCGACTTCTCCAGCGTCATGTTGATGGGTGTCGTGATCTTCACCGCCTCGTCCTTGCTGGACGAACGAATATTGGTGAGCTGCTTGCCCTTCAAAACGTTAACCTCGAGATCGTTGCCACGCGAATGCTCACCGATGATCATACCCTGATAGACCTTGTCGCCAGGATGAATCATCATCGGTCCACGGTCTTCCAGATGGAACATCGCAAAGGCAACGGCATTGCCATCACCGTTGGAGATTAGGGCACCGGTATGCCGCTGGGCGATATCACCCTTGTAGGGCTGATATTCCAGAAAGGTGCGGTTGAAGATCGCGGTTCCGCGAGTGTCGGTCATCAATTCGGACAAGTATCCGATCAGACCACGGGTCGGCGCATGGAAGACCAGACGCACCCGNCCACCACCAGAGGGTTTCATCTCAATCAGGTCAGCACGGCGCTGGGAGAGTTTTTCAACCACGGCGCCCGAATATTCCTCATCGACGTCGATGATGGCTTCTTCAACCGGCTCGATTTTGGTGCCGGATTCATCTTCCTGCATCAGCACGCGCGGGCGACCTACTGTTAGTTCAAAGCCTTCACGGCGCATGGTTTCGATCAAGATGGCCAGCTGCAATTCGCCGCGTCCGGCCACCTCATAGGCATCCGATCCTTCAACCTGGCTCACCTTTAAAGCCACATTGCCTTCGGCTTCCTTCATCAGACGGTCACGGATGACGCGGCTCTGCACCTTGTCGCCTTCGCGACCGGCCAGCGGGCCATCATTCACGCGGAAGGTCATCGACAGGGTTGGCGGGTCGATCGGCTGGGCGGCGATGGGTTCCTTCAGCCCGGGGGCTACCAGCGTGTCAGCGACTGTTGCCTTGGTCATGCCGGCAATGGAAACGATGTCACCGGCATTGGCTTCGCTCACCGGCTTGCGCTCCAGCCCCTGGAACGACAGAACCTGCGTGATGCGGCCCTGTTCGATGATATTGCCTTCCTGGTCCAGCGCGTGAATCGCCTGGTTGGCGGCGGCAACACCGGAGGTGATGCGGCCGGTCAGGATGCGGCCCAGATAGGGGTTGGCCTCGATGGTTGTCGCCAGCATGCGGAACTCGCCGGTTTCGACGGAGGGTTCCGGCACATGTTCCAGCACCAGATCCAGCAACGGCGCCATGTCGTCTTTCGGCCCGTCAGCCTCGCTGGCCATCCAGCCTTCCTTGGCCGAACCGTAGAGAACATGGAAGTCGAGTTGATCTTCGTTGGCGTCCAACACGGCAAACAGATCGAAGACTTCGTCGAGAACCCAATCCGGGCGTCCGTCGGGCTTGTCGATCTTGTTGATGGCAACGATCGGGCGCAGACCGAGCTTCAGCGCCTTCTGCAGCACAAACTTGGTCTGAGGCATCGGGCCTTCGGCGGCATCGACCAGAATGATCACCCCGTCGACCATGTTGAGAATGCGCTCCACCTCGCCGCCGAAATCGGCGTGTCCGGGGGTATCAACGATGTTGATGCGGGTGTCCTTCCAGTTGATCGAAGTTACCTTTGCGAGAATCGTGATGCCGCGTTCTTTTTCCAGATCGTTAGAATCCATGGCCCGTTCATCAACCTGCTGGTTGTCGCGGAACGTGCCGGATTGTTTGAGAAGCACGTCGATCAGCGTGGTTTTGCCATGGTCAACGTGCGCGATGATCGCGATGTTGCGAAGGGTCATTGTCTTTGCCTGAACTAAATAGGGTCGGATCCAGCGGTTTCGCCGCAGGAACATGCTCTGTCTATTGGGGGCCGGAGGAGGAAGTCCGGAGTGTTGGCAGGCTTATAGGCGGGAACGGATCAGAAAGAAAGCACTCAATGGCATTGAAATCATCTGCTGATAGCAGGACAAAATCACGCCTGTCGGGACAGATGCCGTGAAAAAGAGCCGTTAGACTCGCGCCAGATCGGCCAGAACATTCGCAGCGACCGTCAAACGCGACACGGACGCATGGTCCTGATCGACAATGTTGGCGATCTGGCTGCGGGTGCTTTCGACCATGTCGGCGTGGCGGTCGATCCAGGCAGTCTGGCTTTTCGACTTGCCCGTGCCGGCGCGCAGAATTTTCTCGACAATGTCTCGGCGTGCCCGATGCAGGCTTTGCAGAGCCCGGTCCAGTGCAAGGCCGTCATAATAGTCGCTGGTTTCGATCTCGCGGGCGGCCTGAACCATGCGGTCAATGCGGAGGCGTTCGGTTATGGCGAAGAAGGCAGTCGCCGCTTGATCCAACGGCTTTTTGCTCACCGTACTGGCGTAGAGGATGTCTGGAATCAGCCCGGCAATCGGCATCCGCGCCATGGTAAGCGCTAGAGACTTGGGTACGCCGGCTTTTTCAAACCGCGCTGCATCGGCGGCGATGCGGTCCGACAGAAAATCGGGACAGATTTTCTCCAGCTTCAGCATCAAAGTGTCGACCGCCTTGCGATAGCGCGTGGCTTCAGCTTCGAGGCCCTTAGCGAAATTGCCGTAGCGCACGAACCACACGGTCTGCGAGACGACCCGCTCCTGCAGAATGGCATAGAGTTCCAGCTGCATGTCACCGGCGATCTCATTGTCCAGGGCGTCGATGGCGCCATTAATCTGGGGCAGTCGGAAAGCATCACGCACCACCACATAGGCACGGGCGATCGTATCGAGATCGGCACCCGTACGGTCAACGATCCGACTGATGAAGCTGGCACCACCCCGGTTGATCATCGAGTTGGCCAGCACCGTGCCGATGATTTCGCGCCGCAATCTGTGGCTGTCGATTTCCTTGGCATAGGGCTTCTGCATTTTTGGTGGGAAATAATCGACCAGCATTTCCTTCAGATAAGGATCATCGGGCACCCTGCCCGCCACCAGATCGTCCAGCGCCACGATCTTCGCATAGGCCAGAAGCACACCGATTTCGGCCCGCGTCAGCGGAACCCCGGCGGCCTGCCGCTCGGCCAAGGTGGCATCATCCGGCAGGTCTTCGACATGCCGATCCAGCAGGTCGCGCGCCTCCAGGCTGTGCATCAATCGCTGCTGCTGAGCAAAGTCTTCCATGCCGCGCCGTTCGGTCAGTGAAATGGATAGGGTCTGCAAATAATTGTTGCGCAGAACCAGCTCAGCGACGGTTTCCGTCATGCTTTCCAGCAGCTTGTTGCGCGCCGGACGGGCCAGACGGCCGGACTTCATGGCAGCGGCAAGAGCAATCTTGATGTTCACTTCGACATCGGAAGAATTCACCCCGGCCGAGTTGTCGATGGCGTCCGAATTACAGCGCCCGCCCAGCATGTTGAATTCAATACGCGCCGGATGGGTGACCCCCAGATTGGCGCCTTCGCCGATCACCTTACAGCGCAGTTCCGGCGCGGTGACCCGAATGGCGTCATTGCCACGGTCATCAGCATCGGCATCGCTCTCATGGGAAGCCCGGATATAGGTGCCGATACCGCCAAACCACATCAGGTCCACCGGTGCCTT